>NZ_JBQHTM010000049.1:0-24566 GCF_052065695.1 Intestinimonas sp. HCP28S3_D6 | reverse complement strand
CGTAAATGTTTCCTGTTTCTTCATCCCCATACACCACCATTGCGTTGATAGTGTTATTATCCCACATCCGGAGCCTTTATGGTAGTGCGGATTAAATCAGAGATTCCTTAGCCGAAGTAGCGCTTCAGCAGGCCCTCGAAAGCCTTGCCGTGACGGGCCTCGTCTGGTGATAGGATTCTTCTACCGTATAAATCAGACTATATAAGGCTCTCAGCGTAATCGAAAAGTTTTTTGCCCACGCTTTGCCCACAAAAAATACGCTCTGCAAATCCAGTACCGAGTCAGGCTCCACAAGGGAAATGCTTACTTATTCTGGATCGCCGCAGATTTGGCTTTAGACCGATGCCGGGTGGCTTTCTTGGTCACATGGTCGTACTCAATCAGTCCGGCATCCATCTCGCGGATGAAGTCCTCTACGGCAATGGTTGCCACTTTGGTACTGCCCAGCTTGACCGCCCGCAGCAGCTTGACGCTGATGAGGTCATACACCATGTTCTTATTGACCTTCAAAATCTTCGCTACCTGCGGAACCGTCAAAAACTCGCAATCGGTTCGCCGTACTTCCTCTACCGCAGCGCGGGTCTGTTCATTCATTGCATTCATGCTCATGCACCTCCTGTTCAAAAGTATAGAGGGTGCATGGGCATTTCGCAAAAAATTACAGACCTAATTTTAGTCAGGGCCTTTTCGCTTCCTTCATACTCTGGCGATCTGTCGTTTCAGATACCAGATAATCACACCGGCAAACTCAGCATATCGTCCATTCGTCTTGGCCTGAAATTGTTTCAGCATTCGTTCCAACTGCTGCTTCGGCACTTTCTTTCCCGGAAATTTGTCATGTAACGCTTGCTTGACTGCATCCAACGCCGCCTTACGGTTCTCCTTCAGATAAGATGCCGGACAATTCAGATTGAGTGTGATGTTCAGATCCTTTTCAATCTCTGCATCATCAGAACAAATAGTTCCGTCTGTTTTATACTTGATTTTCTCAATGGACACTGGGTCTTGCGGGTCAACGGTCAACGGCTCGTTTCCTCGATGCTGGTCACAAGTCAGATTTTCAAACTTTCCTGCCTGCTTTTTATTGCCGGAACATACAGCGAGCATATTGCGGTAATCAATCGTCAAAGCAGGGTCGTAATTCTCACTTTGGGGATGCTGCGGCAGATAGTGTTCAATTTGCACATTCTCCAGCGAGATGCGCCGCATACAATAGGCACATAGGCAGCCTTGTTCCTCCAGCAAAGATACTTGAACCGCTTCTTTGGGTTTTCCGGACAAATTGCTATAGTCCGTCAGTCCTTTCCGTTTCTCTTGAATCAGTTCATTTGGCTCTTGCTTTTTCTCTATATACAGCATTGCGATCCACCTACATCCGTTCCAGTTCCAAGCTCACTTGTGCGCTGGTCAGTTCAGGATCGGCAGAACCGATTTTATCTTCAATCTGCTGCAAGGTCGAAGCAGCATCGTCATAGCGCTGTTCGTCAATGGCATCGTACACCGATTGAAACATTTGCTTGATCTCAGATGGACGCTCACTGGCCCCCATGACACTGCTCAGAATTGCGTTTGCATCCCTACCAAACACCTCGTTCTGCGGTTCGACCGCTTGCTGATCCGTCAGAATGAGCAGATTTTCTTTCTTCACGGAGTTGATGACCAGCGGCGCATGGGTAGATACGATAAACTGGACTTTCGGGAAAATTGTCCGCAAATCGCCGATAATCCGCTGCTGCCACTGGGGATGCAGATGCAAATCGATCTCATCGATCAAAACAATGCCAGTCGTTTCCTTAAGAACATCATCGAGTAGCCACGGGTTCAAGACGGCCATACGATAAGCAATGTCAGCCACCATACTGAGGGTGTTTTTGTAGCCATCACTCAGTTCTTTCATCGGATACCGTTCTCGCTCCGAATTACCATCCCGGTACAGAATATCGAGTTCGTGTGTATCCAAGTTGAATTGGACATCTACATCGTTAAATCCTGTGATACCCTGGAAGCACTGAATGATCGCAGACTTGACTGCGGACAGTTCGGGAGCCTGTGTGCCATTGGTGGCACTCTGCAAGGTCATTTTCTCAAACCACTTTCGCATCATCTTTTCGTTAGATGCTGCATCCAAGCAATCCACATAACCCATCTGACGGTTAAACTTCATCAATTCCGAAGATTTCTTTTCCCGCTTTTGAGCCCACAAGCGTCCTGTTCCATAGTAGGAAATCAGGGGCAGTACCGGTTTTTCTCCATTCCGTACTTGATCTTGCAGTGCCGCCGAAATCGCGGTAATTACCTTTGCATCGACCACCGTGGTCTTGCCTTCTGCGCTTCTCAGCTCACGCTTCCATGCAATAGGCGTTCCGCCAATAACTCCAGAAGCACTGATAGAAACAGGGAATTGTGGTTGCAGTTCAACCACACTACCCATATCGTAACACTTATTCAGTGCGTCATCCTTAGAAATACCAGGGCTGCTCATTCCATCAAAGCCTGCCAAAAATGTGCCGACAGCAATGGAGGCAGCATCCAAAAGCGTAGATTTACCACTTCCGTTATTACCAACGATCACAGTCAGTTCATGGTGGAACGTTGCTTCAAAGCGCTCGAAACAACGGAAATTTTTGATTTCGATGCTGTTAATCTGCATGGGTGACACCTCCATTCATTGTATAGTTGATTTGATGTGTTTTGCAAAATTCTTCAATAGAGCGAATTGCCATTTGCGATGGCCTGGTTCGTTTGCGCTCCCAGCGGTTGACCGAGGCAAAGCTAACGCCTAATTCCTTTGCCAGTTCTTCTTGGCTCAGGGCACATTGTTTGCGAATGCATAAAATCAAATCCGAGTATTCCACTGCTCTGCCCCCTTTATCACATCAGCTGCTATTATTATAGCAGGTGTTATAAATGGGAACAAGTCGAAATCCATCGTACCCAATATAATTTTCAAGTTTTTATACCTTGCGTGACCGTTTTGGTGACATTAGATTTTAATTTATACGGATAGCACTACTCCGACCGCACACCCGGCAGTTCCACCGTCTGCCCTTCAAACTGCTCGACAAAATCCAGCAGTGCCTTGCGGCTTACTTTGCGGCTGCCCAGCTTGATAGAACGGAGATACCCGCAGCGGATCAGGTCATAGACCAGATTTTTATTGACGCGCAACAGTTTTGCTGCTTCCGGGACGGTATATAAAATATCGCGGCAAGCCAGAATTTCCATTGCGGTTTCATTGGCTTTCTGTCGCTGTTCTGATAATGACATATTGATCACTCCTATATCCAATGTTATGTGGAGCCGCTGCCTTTGTAAAGCGGCTCCACTGTTTTGTCCTATTGGCGTATCACCCGTATCCTGTTCCTGATGGGCTGCCTGTTGTGACAGGACACCGTTTTCTACGCATTGGCACGCTCGCTCCTGAAACCTCCTCTCCGGAGGTCATGGCCTGCTTCCCCTGCGCTGTATCTGATACGGACGCTCATTTTGTTTTCAAAGTACAGTAAGGCGGGTAAACGCTTGCCAGCCTTTCACAAGGGACAACGCGCAGTTATCCCCTGTGAAGGACAGGCAAATCTGTTTAGCTCAATTCAAATCGGTTCTGAATTTCTTTTATCAGCTTGAACTGGAGTTCCTGATACAAGTCCTCATCATAGCAGACATAGATTTTTCCGCTGGCATCGTACAGTTCGAACTCGCACAGCTCCAGCATATATCCCTTGTAGTAATTCAAAATGGTTTGAATCGCACTCTCATCGCCTTTCTTTGCGTTCAAAATGGTATCCACAAAGATACGGCGTATCATGGCGCGCCTATGCTTTGCCCTGTTTCTCAAGTAAATCCCTCATTTCCTTTAATGCTTTGGTTCTGGCGGCTTGTATCGTACTCCGCACAACATGGAACCTCTCTCCGATTTGCTGATCTGTTCAATCCAGAAAGTACGCCAGAAGAATGATCTGCCGTTTGCGTCCGGAAAGGCTATGTAAGGCTTGTGCCAGCGCGTCATTCTCAATGGCGATAGACCGTTCTAAATCATCGAAGAAATATTTTTCCGCTGGACTGATTGGGTCGATATGGATCGGCTCCAGCAAATGATTATCCGCCAATTCCGAAAACAAGACCTCATTTCTCCCACGCCGTTGCTTGGCTCGATACCAGTCTCTTGCAAAATTTCTCAAAACGGTTTTGCAGAAGCTATCAAATTTACCCTCGATACAGCGAATATCTTCCTCTGTCCATTGCATAGCATTCACCCCCTTTCCGCGTGTTGCGTTTCATCGGAAGGGGATGCTCTTTTGACCTGAAACTGACTAATACGATTTGAAAAACCGAAATGCCAATTTAACAGAAAAATTGTTCTGTATTTCTCTATTGAGCGCAAAAAAGCACCGGACAGAATATGTCCGATGCCCGCATAGGCCAAAAAAGGAGTGAGAGCAACTGCCCTCACTCCTTTTTTGGTTCTTGGCTTACTTAGCCAGGTTGACGAGATAGCGCTGGATCATGCAGGCCGCCTGTGCGCGGGTCGCATTGCCCTTCGGCATCAGGGTGCTGTTGTCAGTACCGCTGATGATCTCAAGGCCGTTGGCCCACTGCATGGCTGTCTTGGCATAACCGCTGATCTCACCGACATCGGTGAAACCATTCAGGGTGTTGTTATCGCCCATGCTGGTATCCTTGCCCTGCAGTTTGGCAAAGCGATACAGCATTGCAGCGAACTGCTCACGGGTGATGGAATCATCCGGGCCGAACTTACCCTCGCCGTAGCCGGAGGCTACGCCCACGCTGGTCGCCCAGCGAACGGCCTCACCATACCAGGAACCTTCCAGAATATCCGTAAAGTTCATGGAGTAGTTGACCGTGGGGCTACCCGCGATGCGCCACAGGATCGTGACGATCTGCGCGCGGGAGATCTTGTCGTTCGGGCCGAACATTCCGTTGCCGTAGCCGCCCATCAGTCCATTGTCGATGCAGTAGTGTACACCGTTGTGATACCACGCATTTGCAAAGGCATCACCGAAGGGCGCGATCGGGCAGTTCTTGTCGCGCTTGCAGCCGACGTAAGCCGTGTTGCCGGTACCGCCTGCGGAAATGCTGCCGCCATTGGTGCCGCCGGGCGTTGTCGTGCCGGAGCCACCGCCACCGCCGCTGGAGGAGCCACCGCCACCGCCGCCGGAGGAGCCACCGCCACCGCCGCCGGAGGAGCCACCGCCACCGCCGCCGGAGGAGCCACCGCCACCAGGATTGCTACCGCCGGAGCCAGAAATGTAGACTGTTACTACACAGACTGCCTTGTAGCCGCCCTCTGCGGTAGTCACAACAATACGCGTGGTGCCGTTTGCTACTGCGGTCACCGTTCCATCAGCATCCACCGTAGCAACAGCGGGATTGTCACTGACATAGCTAACATTTTGATTCGTACCTATCACCGTCGAAATAACGTGGAAGGAGTCACCCGCTTTGGTCAGGGTCTTGCTTGTGGGGGAGATGCGTAGACCGGTCACGGGTTTCGGGTCGTCAGGGATTACAACGCCGCCAGGATTTTGCGGGTCAATAATACCCCAGTTGTGAGTCACGCCAGTTGCACCGATCAGGGTGTAGTTATTCGCCTTAGCACCGCCCAGGGTCATAGCCTTGGCTACATAAGCGCCCTTATTGGTCTTTGCGTTGTCCTGATAGATCGCAACGGCTACATCATCGCCATTCACCTTATTTGTGATGTTGGCGGTGGTGGTCTTCTCGGTACCGTCATAGTTAAAGCTGGTACCTGTCCATGCCAGAGCGACTGGCTTTTGCATGACCTTCAGTTTGGAATTCGCCGTATCAATGCTGAAACTGTAGTTTGCCGCATTGAGACCGTCGGTACCGATAAAGGTGATGGGGTATTCGCCCACATCGCCATACCGGGTATATGTTGTCTGTGCCCTTACTCCGTACCTGCCATTGAGTATGGATTCAGTATCGCCTGCGGCCAAACCACTATAAATTACAGCCAGGGTTGGCACAGCGTCACCATAGGTAATGGTTTGAGTTGCTTTTACTGTGATGACTTTCTGTGTAATCGTCACGGTAGCCGCACTGCTGGTTAGGGTGCGATTGACGCCCTGCTCATCGCGTCCCTTCACCACGCAGGTATATACGCCGCTGTCCGTCACATTCTTAACATAATAGTCCTTGAGTGTGGCCCTGGGGATAGCCTTGCCGTCCTTATACCACTCGTAGGTCAGGTCGGTCAGAGTGTTTTTGTTGACAGAGACGCTCAGCGCATGACTGTTGCCGTCATATACCGCATGGTAGCCGGTAGCTGTGATCACATAGTCCGTCAGTGAGATCCATCTAGCGTACAAGGTGTGGTCGGTGGCTCTTACGACAGTTGTCTCAAACACACGGGAAGACTCCGTGTAGCTCGGATCGGTATACCAGCCGCCGAAATAGTAATCCTTACCGATACCGGAGGGCATGAAAGGTTCAGGCAACGCACCATAAGTATCGCCGCTGTCGTAAACACAGCTGCTTTCGGCGTTCAGTGTACCACCCTGCGCATCCAGCGTTACCGTGATAGTGCTTCTGGAACTCCACATGGCGTAGAGGGTCAGGGTGCCACCTTCGCTGATGCCATCAGGTCGACCATTGATCGTGCTGTTCAGAGCGTAGGTTGCTCCACTTCCGTCAGGCTTGGTGTTCCAGCTCGTCAATCGGTTGGAACCATTGCTCATACCCGCACCGCTATCAAGACGGTTGGTGCCGTCGCTGTACATATTGTACGGACCGCAGCTTCCGGTGCCACCGTTGGCGTCATAGTTGATGTACCACATTCCTGCAGATGCAGGCAGGCCGGTAAGCACCAAATGGGTGTCCTCGGTAATGAGGAAGGAACCTTTGCCGCTTCCGTCCAGCGCCAGCGCTGCACCGTTGGCCAGTACGCGGATGGCGGACAGTTCACTACCTGTGACCGCTGTGACCGTAAAGTTAACGGTGCTGCCCTCCATATATTCTGCAGGGTCGTTCAGGCCGCTGATGGTGCCCAGACTATTCTCCGTAGTAGTGACGGTGTATTTTATCTCCCTCCATTTAGCAGTCAGCACGTGGTCTGCGTCGCTCTGAAGTCTGGTATTGCCGTCTACCTGAGTTTCAGAACCACTGCCGCTGTAATACCAACCATCAAAGATGTAATGCTCCCTGGTGGGTGTAGGAAGATTGGGATAATAGCCGCCGGGCTTACATTCCAAGTTGGACGCAGCTCTGGTGAGCAAGGATCCACCGCCCGGATTCAGTGTCACGTTGACGGTACTCTTTTGCCAGACGGGATACAGGGTTAAAATATTGTTGGCAGCGATGCCGGCAGGCGCACCGTTTAGTACTTCATTCAGCTTGAAGTCAGGTGTTGTGGCTCCAGCCGTTTTGCTCCAGCCGATGAGGGTATGCTGCTCCTTCTGCAGTGCCGTACCGGAGGCGAGTGCGCCCAGACTGTTCAGGGGCAGTTTCTGATCCCCAACAGTTCCGTCGGTCACGTAGGAAACTGTGTAGGTGTCGCCCGCAGGCACGTCCGGGGTGTTTTCATCCGCAATTTCCACCAAATACACCGTGGTATTCTCGGTGATGTTAAAGGAATAAGCGCCGTTCACCTCAGTTAGGTGGGTGCTGTTTGCCATAACTTTGATGGTTTTACCTGCGGCAGGGGCCACGGTGAAGCTGATCTGGGTACCGGAGATATACTTTGCAGCATCGGTTATGCCGCTGATGGTGCCCAGGCTGCAGTCTTTGACGGAGAGAGTCACCCGCTCATCCGTCCACCGGGCGGTCAGGGTCATCTCTGCCTCCTCGGGGACGGTGCTGGTGGCATAGACCCGCTTGCCGTCGCCCAGATACCAGCCGTCAAAGCGCCAGCCTATCCGGGTGGGCTCTGGTAGCTGGCCGTATGCCGCGCCGTGGGTGTAGGTCACACTGCCATCATAGCCCTCAGGCATGGTTCCGCTTTCCGGATCAAAGGTTATCGTGCAGGTATTGCTCTGCCACACAGCGTACAGTTTCAGGCTGTCGCCGTTGCCGATGCCGTCGGGTGCAGCGGTTAGGACCTGTCCAAGATGATATTTGGCCACTGTGGCAGTACGGTCAGTACTCCAGCCCAACAGAATATAGCCCTGCCGGCTGATGCTTTTTCCGTAGGACAGCACATTGACCCCCTCCAGCCGGAAGGTCTCGTTGACCACGCCGCCCACGCCGCCGTTGGCGTCATAGCTGACGGTGTAGACTGGGGTCTTCTGTTCCACGGAAATCAGGTAGAGGACGGTGTCCTCTTTGATTTGGAAGGAATAGCTCTGCTTGCCGTCCGCACTCGTGCTATAATTCAGCGGCTTGCCGTTGGCAACCGCTTCCACGGTCTTTCCGGCCGCAGGTGTCACAGTAAAGCTGACTGTGGAGCCATAAGAGTACTTTCCATCTATATCCGCTGCAGAGGTTTCCGCAATCGCTCCCAGAGCCTCGTTCGCCCGCACCTCCAGGTCGAAGCTCAGCCGAGTCCAATGGGCATGCAAGGTGTGGTCTTTCGTATCGGTCACCTCAGTGTGCCGATCTTTCCGGACGCCGCCGACCTCTTCGGTGTACCAGCCGTCGAAGCGGTAGCCCTCCTTAACCAAGGTGGGTAGAGCCTCATAGGTACCGCCTACGGTAACATACAGGATGCCGGGATTCCCCTCTGCCTGCTGTGCATCGGACAGTGTCACTGTGATCTTCTCACGCTCCCAGACGGCGTAGAGATTCACCACAGTGTTAGGGATGTTGCTCAGGGCAGCGATAGGCAGATAGCCCAAGTCATAGTCGGCAGAGCCAGCGGATGCGGTACTCCAACCCACCAGTGTCCAGCCGGGGCGGGTGAATACTTTGCCCAGCAGCGCCGAAGGATTACCGGAGGACTGGTCCTGCTCAATAGCGGGCTGCCCGCTGCCATTGGAGTTGTAGACGATCTTGTACACCACACCGCTGTCGCCGTTGGACAGCAAGGTGATGGTCGTGTCGCCGGTGACGGTATAGCTTATGGACATCTCGCTCTTGTCGGCATTGGCGGTCATCGCCACCTGACTACCGTTGATGAGTGGGATAATGGAATCGGTGGTGTAGCCGGGCAGCGGTCGGGCGGTGACGGTCAATACATCGCCATAGGTCAGGGGAGCGCCGCTGATCAGTTCCGTACCGTTCCGCGTGACCGTGATAGAGCCCACGCCGTTATCGAAGGTGGAGAGTGTGTGATCAACCGCCTGCCATACGGCGTACAGCGTCAGCGACGCATTTTGGTCGTAGGTGGCACCGGCAGCATACTCGGCCTGCGCAGCATCAGCGGCAGTACTCCAGCCCAGGAAGATGTAGCCCGCCCGAGAGGGAATCGTCTCGCTGAGCTTCAGATCCACATCCTCAGCCTTGACTTGGTCATCAGGCATACCGTTGACCAGATCCGTAGTATTTGTCTGATAGGTGACCGTATAGGCACCATAAGCCCGCCACACGGCGAACAGGGTCACGTTTTCCGCCCCCATGGTGAAGGAATTGGTCCCACCCTGGGTGTAAACGGGGGCTGTCGCATTGACGTCGGTGGACCAGCCCAGGAACTCATAGCCGGGGCGCTGGGGAATGACATCAAATTTAACATCGACCTTGTTCCCCGCAATATAACCGGTATTATCTACCGGCGCGCCAGAACCGCCATTACCGTTGTAGGTGACGGTGAAGGTCTCCAGATCCTTGAACACCGCGTAGAGGTTGATGGTGGCACCGTCGGTGGTAGTGATGCCATTGGTGAAGGCCTTCTGATCCTCATAGACTACATAGCTGCTGCCGGGGTAGGAGGACCAGCCCGCCAGATAGCGGTTATTGTCCAGCTCCTGTCTGTAGACTGCGGCAAAAGCGTTGTCGGAACTCGCCAGCTCATCGCCGGAGGGCAAAGAAAAATCGCTCTCATAGGACATATTTTCCAGAGAAAAGTAGTTGATCTGGGTCTCGCCATTAAAGAGGTGAATGCTGTAAGAGATTGGCTCCCACTTAGCGTAGACCGTTACCTCATCCTTCTCCACCGTCCAGTTCTCAACCTTAGGAGTCAGAGTTTCATCATAATATTGGCGGCCTGTGCCGTCGGCGTTTTCGTAGTAACCCTTGAAGGTATAACCGTCCCAAGTGGGAGCGGTCAGGTTAGCAGTCAGAGCCTCGCCGTAGGTGACATATACAAAGCCGATGTTGCCGCCGTGGCTGCCGCCGTTGGCATCCAGGTTCACCTTGGTCACCCGCGTGTCCCACTTGGCGTAGAGGTCAATTACATCGCCCTGTGTGCTGGTCAGATTCTTGACAGTCGCACCGTTCTTGTAGAGGATATCTCCGATGGATTCAGATGCCCAGCCCACAATGGACTTTCCGGTTTGGGTAAAGGCGTCGTCCGCTACCTTCAAATCCTCTTCCGAATCATAGGTAAAGGTTTTGGTAACCGAATCTGCACCGGCGGCGCTACTATTGTTTTTATAAAACTTTACCGTGTAGGAGATGGGGCTCCACTTGGCGGTGAGGACCACATCGGAGGTACCGATGGTGATGGTCGCCCCCACATCATTACCGTCGTCATCCATCCAACCGTCAAAGGTGTAGCCAGTCTTGGTGGGTCTGGGGGTTGTCTTGACCGTGGCCGACTGCCCCTCCGTATAGACAGTCACGTCCACCGGCATACCGGAGCCGCCGTCGGGATCGTAAGCCACCACATAGCCCACCTGGGTGGTGACCAGGACGGTGCTGTCGGACCTGATCTCAAAGCTGTACTGGCCATCAGGTCCCTTCTCCAGTTTCCTGCCGTTGGCATAGATAAACACGTCGCCTTCGCCACCGCTGACCGTGAAGGATACCGTGGAGCCGCAGTCGTAGCTGACCTCCACGCCGTCGACGGTTACCTCATCGGGTTTTTGCACCGTGACAGTATACCGTTCGGGTGTCCACTCGGCGTAGAGAACCACATCCTCATCCGGCATAGGAAAGGAACTGCCGCTACTGTAGGAATCGCCGGTACCGTCCTGTTTTGTGTTCCAGCCTGCAAAGGTATAGCCGTCCCGCTGAGGAGTGCTGCCGGTCAGAGTGTGTTGTGTGCCTACCTGTGGATAGGCAGTCGGGACATAGGTCGGGAAACTACCGCCGTTGGTGTGGTAGGTCAGGGAGGGATTCTGCTTCCACACGGCGTAGAGCATATAACCCTGCTGCACATCGGAAATGACCGCGCTGGGCGCATAAATACCGCTGTCTCCCGGCCGGGCATTGGGGTCGGTACTCCAGCCTGCGAAGGTACAGCCGTCCCGGGTAGGCTGGCTGCCCGAAATGGTATAATCGTTGTGGATATACACCTGACCGCTGGCGGGCTCGCCCTTACCGCCGTTGGCACTGTAGGAGATGGTGAATTTCTCGTTCTCCTTCCAGGCGGCGTAAAGATAGGCTGTGGCTCCATCGGTGTCTGTCAGCCCCACCTGATAATTCTTGCCTGCATAATACATGGCCCAGTCCTGCTGATCGTAGATGTTCCAGCCGATAAAGGTGTGGTTTTCCTTGAGCAGGCCCTGAGGGATGTCGTTTTCTGCCAATGGTGTCAGGTCGCCCCAAGTTACATCTCGCTGCCAATCCACATGACGTGCGCCAATACCGTCATCCAGATTGCTCATGTACTCAATGTCATATTTCAAAGGCTCCCAATAGGCATAGAGCGTGAGGCTGCTCGCCACCATGGCGGGCTTCAGAGCATTGGCGGGCGCGCCGGTCACGTCATAATACTGCGTCGCGTCGCTGTACTCGCTGAGCTTGCCGGGCTTGATCTGCCTATCGTAGTAGCCCATGAAGTTGTAACCGGTGCGTTGGGGCTTTGCTACATCAGTGCCCTCGTTCGCACCGTAGACCACATGGGCGTAAGTGCTGCCGCCATAACCGCCCAGATCGTCCAGTTTGATAGACCGATAGGCTACCGGGGGTGTTACATTTTCCGCTCCGGTGCCGCCGCTGCTACTGTTTACCTTGGCTGTGGTGGTCACGGTTTTGGTGCCGCTGCTGCCCTTGCTGCCCTGGCTGCCACCGGAGCCGCCCTGGCCTCCTGCCTCACGTCCTTCTACTTCGTCACCGTTTTCATTGTTGGTGTGAGCAAGGGCATCTCCCGTATATTTCGCTTCAGAAGTGGTTCCACCGCTCGTACCGCCGTAGCCGGCATAGCCGGATTGCCCGGGATCTTTGCTGCCCATGTTTTTCGGTTCGTTTGCGGTGCCGTTTTTATCGGTGGAGTATTCGATACCGCCACCGCCGCCACCGCCGCCACCGCCGCCGCCGGGCGCGCCGCCGCCGATAGCATCCGCTGAGGTGGTCGGATAGCCGCCGCCACCGCCGGGACCGCCCTGTCCAACCGCGAAGGTGGTGTGGTTGTAGTCCGCGCTACCACCCACATCAAAGCGGACAAAATAGGGTACGGAAGACAGGTAATCATCTTTATCATATTTTTCGTAGACATTGTTGCTACACATCGATGTTTTCGTTGTGATATAAGACCCGCCCGAACCGCCGGAAGAAGCATTTGTTCCAGCCGATGCATTGACAGTGACGCTGCCCACGATGTACAGCGTACCCATGGAGCCGCCTGCGCTGCCTGCGCTGCCGCTGCCGCCGTTTTTCGGTGTTGTATCTGTGGTTTTCCATGCACCTTTTTTATCCTCGTTACCCTTGATCGTGGTGTAGATACCGGAACCGCCGCTGCCGCCGCTGCCGCCGGTACCGCCGTTGCCGCCGATGCCCGCGCCGGCGCCGCCGGCGCCGTAGCCGCCATTTCCGCCGTTGCCGCCCTCAAATTTAACCCAGTACTGCGCATTACTTTTTTCGCGGTCTCTTGAGTTCATAGTGAATTTCGCCGCTCCGGAACTGGAACCACTTCCCGCATTGCCGCCGTTGCCGCCATACGCATTCAGGGTGCCGCCGCCGGTGATGGTCAGGGTGGAGTTGGAAGGGATCTCAATGCCGGCACCACCGCCGGTCTGACCGGAACCGGCACCGCCTCTTACAGTCAACGTCACACCTGGCGCGATGTATAGTACCGCGCTGGCTCCTTCGGCCACTTTTAGACCGCTCTGGCCGGTGGTGCTATTGTAAAGCGTTGTATTCACCATAATTTTATAAATGGTGTTATTCTGCAACGTCATACCGGCGTACAGTTGACTACTACTGTTGATCGTTACGATATTCGGGTCATTGCCTGCCGCTGCCGCCGTCATGGTCATAGCCGGGAACATCCCTAAAACCATGCATAGTGACAGCAGCAAAGACAGCGCCTTACTTGCCGTTCTTCGTGTCATGTTCAATTCTCCTTTTTAGTTATTGTCAAAATTCGTGGTCTTTTACTTTTCAAAAAGACATCCTTTCTTTTTCAAAATGAGCTGTCCCATTGTTCCGCATCCTCCATCGTTTTTTTCAGCGCATCGGCAGTGACCGGCGTGATGAGATAGCCGTCCACTTCCAACTGCTCAGCTTCTTGCCGGAATGCATCGTTGTGCCAGAGAATGAACACACGCAGTGCAGGATACCTTGACCGCATATTCTCCGCAAGTTCCAGCCCGGTCAGGCGGCCCATCCGTGCGACGGCATACAGCGCGTCAACGGGATGATAGAACGAATACTGATGGGCGTATAGCGGGTCGCAGAAGCACTCAACGGAGGAACCCGGCGGTGTACTCTTTCTGATTTCCGCCGACAGGCGCATCAGCTTTTCGGGGTTCGGGTCTACTGCAATGATCTTCATGTTGGTATCACCTGATTTCTATCCCTCGCTTTCTGATCCGGTCGACCTTATGATACAGGAGCAAGTGTCCACGCAGCGTCCACAAGGGCGAAAAAAAGAACCCGGTCGAAAAACCAGGCTCTTTGAAGCAAATATTGATAGGAAAGGGGTCAATCTTCCAGTGTGGCCAGCGTCATCTCCGCCCACGAATACTGGCTCATACACTCGCCCTATATACTGAAAGCAATTTGCGAGTAGGAAATATCTATTCCTCTTTGATCCGCTGGCATCGTATCGCCACTCGTTCCAAACCGCTTGCAGTGCAGGTAAATAGCGTCATATCCCATTTATCTGTTATCATTTCCCCCACCGCAGTACTCGAAAGCTTTTCCACCAATCCGACCGTATAAGAAAGGCGCAGTCCCTCAGCATCCGTAAAAAACACACTATCTCCGACTTGTAAGCTATGCAGACCACCGAAGTGCCTGCGGTAGTTGTGTCCTGCTATTACCATATTATCCAGATAGGCAGAACCTGCGTAGCGGCAGGGAGCTGTTTTCAGCAGCGTATCGCTCCACTCGCTCAATACCGGAAGTTCCAACCCAAGGCCGGGTATCCCCAGTGTGCCGATATAGAGGTTTCCGTCTGCCTCCACGGTGGGCATGGGCCGCGCGGGATCCGGTGGAGAAATCTCAACTTCTTCCGGCGGCGCGGTCTGCGCCGTTTCCACAGCAACGGCCTGTTCCACGCTGTTTCTCGCGGTTTCCGCCGCCTGTGCGGCCCGGTCTCCCTCTCGGACGTTCCACAAGGTCAGGAGGGCCGCTGCCAGCAGCATCAGCAGCCCTCCCGTGGTCAATGCTTTACTTTTCATGTTTTCCAACGTACCGCTTTCGTGTGGTGAGCCCCCCGATCAGAATCAGGATGCCGACAGCGGTCAGCAGCCAGACGGGCCACCAGAGCTGCCCTGTCTGCGGCAGTTTTGCCGCCTCCGTTTTGCTGTTCTCCCTATCTGCCGACGGATCCCGGCGGTCTGTCCGGTTAGAGGCATCGGTGTTCAGATCGCTGGGCTGTGCTGGGGCATCAGGCTGTGCCGGAACATTGGGCTGTACCGGACTGTCTGGCTGTTGGGTCGGGGCATCGGTGTTCAGATCGCTGGGCTGTGCTGGGGCATCAGGCTGTGCCGGAACATTGGGCTGTACCGGACTGTCTGGCTGTTGGGTCGGGGCATCGGGCTGAATGGGCGGCTCCTGTGAGGGAGGAGCAGCCGGAGCATCGGGGTTCGGCTTGTTTGGCTTGGGGGACTGCGTCCCGCCTCCAGAGCCGCCGCCAATTCCACCGCTCCCGCCGCTGGGCAGAGCGGTGTTTTCCACCGTTTCCGTAATATTCAATGGTCCACTTGCATCAATCAGAATTTTCTTTACACTTCCGTCCGCTCGATAACCGGCCGGAGGCGAAAGCTCCTTAAGCCACATGGGCTTGTCCGGTTCCAAATTCTCAAAGACCGCCTGACCGGTGGCGTCTGTAATTTTGGTCGCAAGAGGGGAACCCGTGCATAATTCGTTGTCATACAGTGCAAATCTCGCACCAGCCAAAGGCTGGGAATTTCCTCTATCCTGTTTGATAACGGTCAGTTTACCGACGGTTTTCACAGTAATAAGCTCATTTTTCAGTGTCAATGCAATCTGCTTCGCAGTAGCTGTAGGAGTAAGTACAAGATTTCCGTCTGCATTTTTCGTAACACCGGCCGGCATTGTACCCACAAGCTTATAACCCGCCTGATAACCGGCAGGAGTAGTTTCCACCAGCTCATAGGATTTATTCAGCTTTAACGCCTTGAAGGTGATTTTACCATCGCTGTCCGTCACATCCTGACTGAACGCCATGTCACGCCTGTTATTATCCTTGTCCCACAGATACAGGGTAAAGGTCACGCCGGAAAGCGCAGTCCCGTTCTCCCCCTGCTTCGTCAGCGTCAAGCTGCCCTTTTTTTGAGAAGCCACACCGCCGCCTCCGCCGCCTCCGCCGCCTGCAGTCACGGAGGTTTGTTTCTCGCCGCCCATGGTAGCAGTACCGCCGCTTGTGCTGAAGACGATTTTATTGGAATAATTCTGGTTCTGAGTCATGTCCAGAATATCCGCCGCATAGGTCAGCACATAGGCATCGTTTCCGTCCGGCAGCTTCACAGTGAAGGAATTATCCGCCGCATTGGTGGTAAAACTCCAACCATCTGTCACCTCCGTACCCTTGGTAGCAGTAGGTGCTCCCTTGCCGCCATCTCCTGTATTGCCGCTCAGAGTGGCTTTATGAAGCTTGACGGTATCCGGGTCCAGCCGCAGACCTTTCGGCAGTGTATCCGTCACAGATGCATTGCTCAACGGTATATGGAACGGGTTAATGGTTACCGTGTATGCAATCTGTTCGTCCTCCTTATTCAGCTTACCGGACTTATCAAGGCCATGATTGGAAATGGTCTGCTTGACAGTAGAGGATACCGGTTTAAATTCCTCTTCAAACGCCTTTCCTGTCATCTCAATGCTGTTGCTCAGAGAAACATCGTTTCCTTTGTCAAAGCCCAGCTTATTCGGGTCAATGCTTGTCCGGAATGAGACCGTAGTTTTTGCGGAAATATCGCCCAATCTGATGGTCAAAAGCTGTCCGCTTTGCGTTGCCGTGATAGCTGTGGTCGGAGTTGCCCCGTTCACCTGCAAGGAACCATCTACATAGGTCAGACCATCCGCCAGCATATCCGTAAGAACCAGATTGCTCAGAGGCATCCCGCTCTCGTTCACCGTAACCGTCCACTGGATCTGTCCTGTTGCATAATCATATACCGGTTTTCCTTTTTCTAGAATTTTACTGGAGATATCTGCAACGGCATAGAATCTCACGTCAGAAAGCTCGTGACTACCCAGTTTCATGCTTCCTTCTACGGTGTTTGTTACTCTTTGATGCTGTATGATGTTCCCCGCAAAGGCACAGGGGTCATTGAGTTTGGTAACATATGTAATAGAAATGGAGGTCTGACCCACATTGCCGACTGTGAAATTCAGCTTTCCATCGTTTTCCGTCAGAGTGAGCAATGGCGCACCTGTACCAATTTGCACATTGCTTGTCCTATCGGCCACAATGGAGCAGGTGTTTCCTGTCCAGTCCGGTTTTTTAATGGTAACCTCTCCGCTGTATTGGCCATCAAATTTCACCTGAATGCCGCCGTCCCAAACGCCCGTGATTGCCTCCCAGTTCAGTGAGGAACCGCGCGTATGCCCTGCGTCTGCGTCTTGGCAGGAAATATTCTTTCCGATACTGCCGAAATCATCTGTCAGCTCCGCATGAGACAAATCAGCTTTGTTGGGGTTGATGGTTACCCTCCATAGACTGCTCCTTGCACTGCGAAGATAGCCTTCCCTCTTGCCGCCAACGACAAAGCCTTGATTGACCTTGGTCAGCCGTGCAGTGCTTACTCCGGCACCCCTGCCCACCTCAACGGTCACGGTAGGGGTATAAGAGAGACTCTCAATTTCAAAATGGATTTTAGCGGTGTTTGCGCCTAAGTCGTCGCCCTTCTCGTAAAAGGCTTCCTTTACTCTGGTATTATACACCAAAATAGCCTTGCCATTAACGAACGAATCATCGTTCAGCGTCAGAGAGAAGGATTTCGTTGTCGCATCCACCGTCAGCGTATGCGTGGTTCCATTCAATGTCGGCCCTTTGGCAGGATCACTATCCGCAGTGACTAAATCAAGACTGTCCGGCAGCGTATCGGTCAAGGTGATTGTTGTCCCTGTCGGTATGACCCCACGGTCTACCGTCACTGTCCAACGGAGCAGACGGCCATCGGCACCTACCTTCTCGACCTTTTTCGATAGATAGGTGGTTTTAGCCAGTTCATGTGTTGCGGTTACCTTAATGTCAAGCAACTTCAATTCGCCGTCCGCCGGTTCCTTCCCCCACAGGGCAGCTTGATTGGTGAGCTCCCCGCCCTGACTGACCGCATCCTTGCTGTTAGGCTTCGGCAAAGAGAGGGCCGTATCCATTTTTGTCCGGTAGGTTATGGTGATTGGTTGATCCCAGTTGGCTTCGTCTTCTCCCATATCAGAGATTGTCAGGGTTCTGGTCCCACTGTCATATGCAACCTTAGCGGTGCTGATTTCTGTGCCATTCCGCTTGACAGTCACTTCGTTGGAATCGATAGTCCCATCGGCATTTAAAAATGCGGGGCTCATCCCCTCACCCAGCGTATCACGGATTTGAAATTCAGTCTTTTCCGTGTTCTTGTAAGGCGTATAGGTAATCGTCCAAGTCAGGAGGTTCGGGTCACCGGGATCCTTTTCCACTGTTTTTTCCAGTTTAGCCGCCTGTTCCCTAATCTCATCCTCATCAAGTCCTACCGTGACAGTAGTACCGGTCGTCAATTCGATTTTGTAGCGGTTATTTTCCCCGTCCACCTTAGTTGCAGTTTCCTTGTTAAACACGCAGCCAAAGTAACAATGCGTTCCGGTAGCTTCTTGTTCCTTATTCTCTACAAAAGCTTGGATAAAGGTCAGCGCTGCACCGGACGAATTCCAATTCAGTGTGGCGAACGTCTCATCTACTCCATCCTCGCGTGTCAACTTTAAAGACTCTGTACCACCTTCCCCTCTAATCTCCAAGCCTTTGGGGATCGGCAAATAATAGGGTATGTCTGCCGATAGTACTGCATCTTCGCGAATGTCGAACTCATAATATAAGAGCATCTGGCTTGTATTTTTGATGAGATAATACTCGCCTTCTTCTACCTCTACCTTTGTTCCGGTAGTCGGTGAGGTTCCCTCATACAATAGCACATTTTTGATATCTGCCACATCCTTCAACTGTTCGCTGTCTGCCGCAAAAGCCGAAAACGGCAGGAGCGAGTATAGCATAGCAACGCAGAGCAACAGACTCACGATTCTTTTCTTCATTTTGATAAGTATTCCTTCCTTTCTGTTCCAGTCGATTTTATGATACAGGAGCAAGCGTCCACGCAGCGTCCACAAGGGCGAAAAAAAGAACCCGGTCGAAAAACCAGGCTCTTTGAAGCAAATATTGATAGGAAAGGGGTCAATCTTCCAGTGTGGCCAGAGTCATCTCCGCCCACGAATACTGGCTCATATACTCGCCCGCATAGGCGTTGACGCCGGACGGCAGACCGTGCAGAAAGTCATAGTAGTCGCAGTCGAACTTCTCCGTTGCCACGGCAAAGCTGTTGCGGTGTTTCAGGAAGATGGATTCTGCGTCCGCCGCCCGCAGGGTGGCCGAGAGATCGGAAACAAGCTTACGCAGATTGCTTTTCTGTTGCAGGAGGGGGATCGCATCCTCGAAGAGTGTGGCGCAAAGCTGCTCCGTATTCATGATCGCGCCCTTGCGGTCCACGAGCAGGGCCAGCAGCTCCTTGGTCTGTCGGCGGGTAAAGCGGATCGGAACGCCGTCCACAAAGATCTCGAAATTGCCAAAGCACTGGATGCGGACGCGTTTGCCATGCCCGATGGTTTCCGGCGGTATTCTCAGGTTTTCCATGGCATCCTGTACCTTTTCCACCGTTGCGGGCTTGAGCAAATAGCCGCTGGCGTGGAGGTCGAAGGCGTCGATGGCGTATTCGCTGTATCCGGTCACAAAGACGATGTTGGTCTCGCCGTGCTGGTCTTTTAGGCGTTTGGCCAGTTCCAGCCCGTTCATGTCCCGCAGTTCAATATCAAGGAAGGCGACAGCGCAGGGGGTGTTTTCAGCAAACACCAGCGCGTCCGCGCTGGTGCGGAAGGGGTAGACCTCCGCCTCCGGCAGTGCACGGCGCAGCACAGTTTCCAGTCCCTCCAGCGCATTTCTCTCATCATCGACAGCCAGAATGTTCATGTCAGTTTCTCCTTTGGAAGCTGTATTGTGGCAGAGGTCCCGCGGCTTTTTTCGCTTTGGATCGTCAGTGTCCCCCCGACCATGGCGGCCAGACGGGCGCGCACGTTGTCGATGCCGATGTGGGTGCGCCCGTCATATTGCGTCTCCTGCGGGTCATAACCCACGCCGTCATCGGCCACGGTGATGGAAAAGCAGGTCGCTTCCTCTCGCGTAGAGATGGTGACGGTGCCGCCGCCCGGTTTCTTGCCCACACCGTACTTCACCGCGTTTTCCACCAACGGCTGCACCGTCAATGCAGGAAGCAGAAAGCTGTCGGCTTCTATATCATAGACGACATTCAGTTCCGACTCGAAGCGCATTTGCTCCAGGGAAAGGTAAATTTTGATGTGCTTGAGTTCCTTGGAAAACGGAACGGGGGCGGTGCGCCTGAGAGAATCCAGATTCCCGCGCAGATAATCCGCAAAATCATTGAGCGCTGTTTGCGCTTTCATCGGATTTTTTTCACACAGTACGCTGATAGAAGTGAGGGCGTTGAACAAAAAGTGTGGCTGGATCTGGCTGAGCATGATGTTGATCCGGCTATCAGACAGTTCTGCCGACTGTTTGGCGAGTTTTGTTTCCATGTGTGCAAGCTGTATCTCCTGCTCCATAGCGCTGCGCGTCTGCTGCGTGTGAAGTATCACATACAGCAGCACCAGCGAAAGAGTCGGTGCCAGAAGCAATGGCGTGACCGGCCAATAGGATTCCAGCAGATACCCGATCAGTGGAAATATTCCGTAAGTAGAGAGAATACAGGTATCTCTTCTGCCCAGCACCCGATGATGCCATACCGTGAATAAAACGCAGAAAATTAATAGCAGTGTGCCCAACAGCCAGAAGAGCTTATAAAGCGGGCCCTTGATCTGGTTGCCGTCTGCGTCGTACCAGATGTACCAGTCATTGAACAAACAGAATATCCAAAGCAGGATGACCACACCGCCTATAGCCGATACAGCGCGGGGAAACACAAAAGAAATAGGCTTTTTTTGAGAGATGAAGTTGGAAAGGAAATAGGTATAGGCTACGGTCAGGACCACCGTCATGATGTCGGTAATCAATGTGAGCGTTTTTACCAGCGGGATTTTGCCCGGTGTCGGCTCGTTCAGCAGGAGCCATATCGCCGAATCGCCGATCAGAAGCAATGTCTGAATGGAAAGAACGGCGACAAACAGCCTGTTCGTCTTTGTCCTGTACTGGCGTTCTTCCCAGCAGCCCAGCAATAAGATCGCCATAATAGATGCCGCAAACAATTCCACTCCGGCACTGAGAAAATTTAAATTGTCAACGCTTGGCATAGGTTCCACACTCTTTTCATACAGCCGAACAGATTACGCAGGAATATATTCCTGCGTAATGGGGGTACCCCCATTACGATAACCCTCTGTTTTATTTCAAATTAATAATATCAGTTTTCGTGCAAGTTCGACATGCCTTTTTCCTGCTTAATCAACAAAGTGAGCGTACTACTGCAATATGATTGTAGCAGATAAGCGCCTTTCTCTCAAGCAACAATTTGGGGTACGCAGCATACTGTCGATCTTATTGATGCCGTCTATAATCTTACATTAAACTTGGAATAGCCCAAAAATATTCCACTTGACTTCTGAAACGAAAACGGATATGGTGCCGTCTAATAGGATGAAGCCGCTTCAAGTACCGGGGGAAACACTATGGAACAAATCGAAACAAAGAAAGCTCAACTTTCAGCCGCCATGGGAGACCAGCAGATCATTCAGTTGTTCTTTCAGCGGTGTGAGGAAGCCATTACCCAGACCCAGAAGAAATATGGTGCGCTGTGCCGCAGTGTGGCCCAGCGGCTCCTGACTGACCCCAGGGACACGGAAGAGTGTGTCAGTGACACCTACCTTCGTGTCTGGAATGCCATCCCGCCGGAACGCCCCCGCTCTTTGCGGGCCTATCTGGCCCGCATCACCCGGAATCTGGCATTGGACCGCTATAAGTACAATACTGCCGCCCAGCGCAGCACCGCCCTCACCGACGCTTTTGAGGAATTGGAACCCTGGATCGTTGCCGGACAGGGTGATCCGGACACAGAACTGGATGCATCAGAGCTGCGCCGGGTGCTGAACGGCTTCCTGCGCCGTCAGAGCGCTGAGGCCCGCGTGTTCTTTTTGCGCCGCTACTGGTATGGAGAGAGCATCCGGGAGATCGCGGAAGAATGCTGTGTCAGCGAAGCAAAGGTTAAAACATCGCTGTTCCGCACAAGGGAACGGCTGCGCGCGGAACTGGAACAGGAAAGGATTACACTATGAACGAAACTCGTTTTCAGAAATGGATGAACGCCGTGGATGATGACCTGCTGGAGGAAGCGCAGCAGCCTATGAAAAAGAAGCGTTCCTGGCTATACAGCGCCGGGGCGATTGCCGCCTGTCTTGCCGTGGCTGTAACTGCCGTCACCATGACCCACCGAGGCACTGACCAGCCCACCATGATCACAAACCCCATGCACGAATCCAGCGCAGCTGAGTTTCAGCGGCTGGGGTACTCCATCCCCCTGCCGGAAAGTGCCTCTGGCACCTCTTACTACCTGATCGACACAGGGGAAAGCGACAAGCAAATGGCCGAAGTCAATTTTGAACAGGGCGGACAGTCATACTACTGTCGTGCCTTAAAGGCAGAGCAGCCCCAGGACATCTCCGGCATTTTTGCTGACTGGACAGAGAGCCTGGACTGGAGCGGCGAAGATGTTTCCGTGCAGCTGCGCAAGTCCGAGGATGCGGCCTGGGTGGGCTGGTATGCTCCGGAGGCCGAGACGCAGTGGTGTGTTGCCGGTGGCAGCGATGCCCAAGTGCTGCTGGACACCGCCCAAACCATTGTAGAAAAGCTGGGGTACGTTATGCCGCTGTATCCAATGGACAGTGCGGAGGACGCCTTTGCCGATGGCGGCTACTCCGTGGACTTCACGGCGGCAGACCTTGTCAAAACCGGGGGCGGATATTCCCTGACCGCAAAGATTTATGACTATGACCGCTATGAACTGGAAGATATTCAGGGTTTGAAAGAAGGCGACCAGATCCAGGTCTGTCGGAAGCCGGTGACCGTTGAGAGCATCCGGCGGGATAACGGCACCGTTATCATCAACGGCGGCATCGAAAGCGGCGGCGTAGAGCTGATTGAGGACGACGGCCTGTATCGTACCAACACAATGAATGACCAGCCGATCTACTATGATCTGGGAACGATCACCCTGCCCCTATCTACCGACTGCACCTTTGAAGATCACGCCGACCTGGAACAGGAACCTGATGGCCTGGTTTATGAGTACGAGGACGTCCCTGTGGCTATTCAGGCCAGCGAAACGCCCTTCAACTGCTACAACACGGTCATCACTGTCCGGCAGGAGCAGGTGGTGCAGATCATCCGCTATTGGATTCCCTGATGGATCAACATAATAGAATCGAGGTAACATGATATGATTCAGAAAGAAAAATACAACGTAAAAAGGGTGCTTGCCCTGATCCTGTCTCTCGCCTGCGTGATAGGGATGCTGGCCGGGTGCGGCCGACAGAACACCAGTGAAGGAAAAGCTGACGGAAGCTCCTTGGAAGATCAAACATCCGACACCTGGTATGAAATTGATCAGGAAGCAGGCATTCTGACCGTCCGCCTTCCCGCCGAAAAGGAAGGATTCATTTGGGACTTTACCATCGACGACACCACCCTGTTGGAACTGCTCACGCAGGAGGACAATGACGGCACCTTTGTTGCCAGCTTCCGGGCGCTGGGAGACGGCGAGACAGTTGTGTCTTTCACCTATGCCAGGGATGATGCGCTGGAGGAAATCCGGGCGCTGAATGTTACCTGCAAGGATGGAAAAGTAGCCGACGTCTCCAACGCTTCCGTTATGCCCATTAGTGGGCAGGATGATCCGGAGATCACAGACCTTCGAAACAGCAACAGCATCCCCATGATTATGAAGGAACACAGCGCGGTGACCTGCGTCTCCGAGACCTGGGACGGGGAGAACAACTGGCAGAATAAGACTGTCCGTCAATTCGTCAGTTCCGATGGCCGTCTGTGGTATGACTACGAACAGTACGATGATGCTGACCAGGTCGTATACTGCGAGGCGGGATACATCAACGATGACGTTCCCGGTGCCCTGTATACCTGCGAAAAAGACGGCCTGAAAACGATGACGCTGTGCCCGGCGTCTGAGTATGAAGCCATGGTGTCTGACCGCTGGCTGGCGCGTCAGCTATATGACTATGAGACCGTGGCGGACAAGGCTGACAGCACGGAGTATGGAACCACCACCCTGACCGCCGCCAGGCAGAATGGCCTGACAGGGATCAACAGCGAGGTCATTTACTTTATCGACGATGCGACCGGCCTCATCACCGGCATGGAGGTGACGGAGCATAGCGCCGAGGACGGCAGCGTAGTTTCCGTGACCCGCAGCAACATTCTCTACGATGAACCCCGGCTCATGGAGGAGCAGGCGGCTATGAACATTCTGTTCCCGGAGGACGCCTGCTATCTGAACGTGGTTATCAATCCTGGAAAAGAGAATTCCGAGGAACAGGCTTTCCAGGTGGATAAGTCCACGGAGGTGGAATTTGACGCCATGGAGGGCTATCAGCTGTATTTCGATTACGATTGTACTCAGCCCATGGATTGGATCGATGTGGGGCAGAATAAGCTGACTGTCTATGTCACGATAGATCCTGCGAAATAAGCGGTCAAGTGATTCTCCTGTGATCGAACGCAAACAGTTTTTTCAAATCTAACACCGTAAATGACATAGAAGAATAACCATGAATGTGTTTGTCAAACGAAAATGTGAGCAAAAGGGCCCCAAAAAAGTGAGCACCTTCAGCACCAGATTTCATGTCGTGAGCAATGTTTTTCCCAAGTACCAAATGCTCACCTT
>NZ_JBQHTM010000048.1:0-25718 GCF_052065695.1 Intestinimonas sp. HCP28S3_D6 | reverse complement strand
CATAGTGATTGCCCTCCCTTGGAAGAAGTTGTGTGCAAACTTCATTCTACCATGTGGGGAAAATCACTATGGATTTTTTCTTAGGTGTCCAACTTCATTTTACAATCGACCATTATTTATCGGCACGGCTGGGGTGGAAAATAAGGTGCGCAGCCAGGGAATAAAAAAGCGGACCGGCTTTTCAGCCGGCCCGCAAAAGAGAGGGGATATTTTTCTGTCCGTCAGGGACGGTAATCAGCCGTCCACCACCTCGCCGGTAAGGACCTGAGTGGCGGAGACGGTGAGCTCCCCGTCCTTGCAGTCCACGGTGAGGGTGTCGCCGGACTCCACCTCGCCGGCGATGATCTTCCGGCTGATGAGGGTCTCCACGCTGTGCTGCAGGTAGCGGCGCAGGGGACGGGCACCGTAGATGGGGTCGTAGGCGCTGTCGATGATGAAGTCCTTGGCGGAGGCGGTGAGCTGCACCTTGAGCTGCTTGTCCTCCAGGCGGTGGTTGATGCCGTCCACCATGAGGTCGATGATGTGGGTGATGTTGTCCTTGGTGAGGGGCTTGTAGAAGACGATCTCGTCCAGCCGGTTGAGGAACTCGGGCCGGAAGGAGTGCTTCAGGAGATCGTTGACCTGGTACTTGGCGCTCTGGCTGATCTCGCCGTTTTCATCGATGCCGTCCAGCAGGAACTGAGAGCCCAGGTTGGAGGTCAGGATGATGATGGTGTTCTTGAAATCCACCGTCCGGCCTTGACTATCTGTAATACGGCCATCATCCAATACCTGGAGTAGAATATTAAAGACGTCGGGGTGGGCCTTCTCCACCTCATCAAAGAGGACCACGGAGTAGGGCTGGCGGCGGACGGCCTCGGTGAGCTGACCGCCCTCCTCATAGCCCACGTATCCCGGAGGGGCGCCGATGAGCCGGGACACGGAGAACTTCTCCATGTACTCGGACATATCGATCCGGACCATGTTCTTCTCGGAGTCAAAGAGGGCCTCGGCCAGGGTCTTGGCCAGCTCGGTCTTGCCCACGCCGGTGGGGCCCAGGAAGAGGAAGGAGCCGATGGGCTTGTTGGGGTCGGCGATGCCGGCACGGCTTCTCAGAATGGCCTCGGACACCAGGCGCACGGCCTCGTCCTGGCCCACCACACGCTTGTGGAGGATGTCCTCCAGGTGGAGGAGCTTTTCGCGCTCGCCCTCCATGAGCTTGGAGACGGGGATGCCGGTCCAGCGCTGGATAATGCGGGCGATCTCCTCTTCGGTGACCTTGTCCCGCAGGAGGGAGTCCTCCTTGGACTGCTGGGCGTAGCCCTCCTCGATCTCCAGCTGCTTTTTCAGCTCGGGGATCTTGCCGTATTGGAGCTCAGCGGCCTTGTTGAGGTCGTACTCCCGCTGGGCCTTCTCCAGCTGGGCGTTGGCGGCCTCCAGGTCCTCCCGGAGCTTCTGGACCTTGCCGATGGCGTTCTTCTCGTTCTCCCACTGGGCCTTCTTGGCGTTGAACTCGTCCCGCATCTCGGCCAGTTCCTTCTGGATCTCGGCCAGGTGCTCCTTGGACAGGGGGTCGTCCTCCTTCTTCAGAGCGGCCTCCTCGATCTGGTGCTGGATGATCTTACGCTGGATGACGTCCAGCTCGGTGGGCATGGAGTCGATCTCGGTGCGGATCATGGCGCAGGCCTCATCCACCAGGTCGATGGCCTTGTCGGGGAGGAAACGGTCGGTGATATAGCGGTTGGAGAGGGTGGCGGCGGCGATGATGGCACCGTCGGTAATCTTCACGCCATGGAACACCTCATAGCGCTCCTTCAGGCCACGGAGGATGGCGATGGTGTCCTCCACGGAGGGCTCGTTCACCATGACGGGCTGGAACCGGCGCTCCAGGGCGGCGTCCTTCTCAATATACTGGCGGTACTCGTTGAGGGTGGTGGCGCCGATGCAGTGTAGCTCGCCACGGGCCAGCATGGGCTTCAGGAGGTTGCCGGCGTCCATAGCGCCTTCAGTCTTGCCGGCGCCCACGATGGTATGGAGCTCATCGATGAAGAGGATGATCTTGCCCTCGGACTTTTTGACCTCATTGAGGACGGCCTTCAGCCGCTCCTCGAACTCGCCGCGGTACTTGGCGCCGGCGATGAGGGAGCCCATATCCAGGGCGAAGATGGTCTTGTCCTTCAGGGAGCCGGGCACATCGCCCTTGACAATCCGCTGAGCCAGGCCCTCGGCAATGGCGGTCTTGCCCACGCCGGGCTCGCCGATGAGGACGGGGTTATTTTTGCTCTTGCGGCTCAGAATACGGATGACGTTGCGGATCTCATCGTCACGGCCAATGACGGGGTCCAGCTTGTTCTGCCGGGCCCGCTCCACCAGGTCGGTACCGTACTTCTTCAAGGCGTCGTAGGTCTCCTCCGGGTTGTCGGAGGTCACCCGCTGGTTGCCCCGGACGGCGGAGAGGGCCTTCAGTACGCCCTCCTTGGTGATGTTGTAGGTGCGGAAGAGGTCCTTCAGGCCGGAGTTGGCGTACTCGATGAGGGCCAGGAAGAGGTGCTCCACCGAGATATACTCGTCCTTCATGCTCTTGGCGATGGACTCGGCGCCGTTCATGACCTTGTCCACATCGGGGGCGATGTAGACCTTGCCTGCCTCACGTCCGCCACTCACCGTCACACGGGGGAGGTCCTCCACCTGCTTGCGGGCGGCGGCCTCAAAGCTGGGGAAGGTGATGCCCATATTGCCCAGCAACTGGGGAATGAGGCCGTTCTCCTGCTCCAGCAGGGCGTAGAGGAAGTGGGCCTGCTCAATCTGCTGGTTGCCGTATTCCTGGGCGATGGTCTGGGCCGACTGCACCGCCTCCAGAGATTTCTGGGTAAACTGATTCATGTTCATGAAACGTCACATCCTTTCGGGTTGTGATACCTTTATTTTGTATCCCGCCCCAAAAGATAGTCCACACTGACATGGTAATATTTGGCCAATGTAATCAGGTGGTGGGCGGGGATTTCTTGAATGCCTTTTTCGTATTTGTAGTATTGCTGTTGCGTGGTGCCTAGAAGGTGGCCAACCGCCTCCTGAGTCAGGTCATGGTCCTCGCGGAGATCACGGAGTCTGGGGTAGCAATACATATCATTCACCTCAGGAAAACCATAGCATAAACCTAATCAGGTGTATTGACTTTACATCTTATAAGGTTTAACATGATTCCCGAGGTGATGATTTATGGGAACTGCGGTGGGAAAAAATATTGTGGAAAAAGAGGTCTGCGGCACCTGCGCCCATTACCGGCAGCACTATGTGCTGGGGGAGGGCGGGAAATTCTGGCCACTGTGGTATGGGCACTGTCATGTGCCCCGGTGTGGCAAGCACCCCGGCCCGGATCATACCTGCCCCCACTGGAAGTCGCGGGAGACGGAGTCGGGCAAGTAAGAAACCGAAGGAGCCGGTCGGCCCTGCCGACCGGCTCCCTCGCCAGGTCTTTACTCGATGGCGATGCGCTTGGCCTCGGGTACCACAGGCACAGCCTTGGGCAGGTTCAGCTCCAGCACACCGTTGTTGTAGGAGGCGGTGATGTGCTCTTCATCCACACCGGTGACGTCGAAGGAACGGGTGAAGGAGCCGTAGCGGCGCTCACGGCGGATGTAGCTGCCCTTGTCGTCCTTCTCGTCCTTGTTCTCATCGTGCTGGGCAGAGATGGTGAGGATGCCGTCCTTCACATCCAGTTTGATGTCCTCCTTGTTGAAGCCGGGCAGTTCCGCTTCTAAAACAAAACGGTCGCCGGCGTCGCGGATATCGGTGCGGAAATCGGGAATGGCGGCGTTGCTGTTGCCGAAGAACTTACGCTCAAAATTATCAAACAGGTCGAAAAAGTTATCATCACTGCGCTCAAAGGGGATCATACCAAACATATCAAAGGCTCCTTTCAAAGATCAGGTCACGTTAGCAGTCGTGGAAATGAATTGCTAGAATCTTGCGTCTGCCATGAAAACCATCCTCTTTCCAGGGTCACATTCCCTTGGGAACCAACCCTTTCTCTTTGTTTCTGGACCTAGTATACGCCCTGCACTGTGAACAAATATACAAAAAAATATGTCCCAATTGTAAACATTAGCACTATATGACTTAGAGTGCTAAAACTCGTTTTCTATTTTTTCCGCGTGCCGTAAGGAATTCTTAATCCCGGGAAAAGGGTTTTCCAAAGAAGATGGGGTATGCTATGGAAAACGAAAAAAGGAGGGACCGCATATGTGGACCTTTTTTGAATATGAGACGTACCTGACCGCGGTAGATGACCTGATGGACCATCCGGCCGTCCGGGCCATGGAGCGGCTGCCCCAGCACGCCAAGGGCTTCAGCTGCTTCCACCACAGCGTGTGGGTGTCCTACTGGAGCTGGCGGGTGTGCCTGTGGATCGGCCTGGACGCCTGCGCCGCTGCCCGGGGCGGTCTGCTCCACGACCTCTATCTCTATGACTGGACTAGCCAGAAGGCGCCCAACGGCAAGTGGCACGGCACCGAACACCCCAAGACGGCCCTAAAAAATGCCCAGACCTTCTTTTCCCTCAGCGAGAAGGAGCGTGACATTATCGTCAAGCACATGTGGCCGCTGACCCTGCGGCCCTACCGCTACCTGGAATCCCTGGTGGTGAGCTGTGTGGACAAGGTGTGCGCCGTGGCAGAGCTCCTCCGCCTGCACCCCGACCCCGCCGCCTTCCGGACCGCCCGTCAGGAGCCACGGCTCCGGCCGGTGCCCCGGCCCCGGGCGGCATAAAAAATCAGCCCTCCCCGTGGCGGGGAGGGCTGATTTTACTTTCCGGGGATAGTGCTCAGGCCTGGGCGGCGGCACCGGTGATCAGCTGCTCGTAGGGGATCACGGTGGCGTCGGCGGGAGGAGTGAGCTCGGGGGTCTTGTCGGTGGCGGCGTAGCTGCCGGTCATCTCCAGGTTCATGTCCAGCATGCTGCCGGAGTCCAGAGTCATGGAGACGGTCATGTTGTTGTCGGCGTCCATGCCGGCCTTCATGTCCATGGTCATGGCGGGGGTACCGGCATCGTCGGCGGCGCCGGCGGAGGCCTTCATGTTCAGGTCATAGCCCACCACGGTGTCGTCCTTCATCAGCAGGGTGAAGGAGATAGAGGCGGCAGCGCCGTCCTGGTCCAGGGTGTAGGTGGTGGTGTAGTTGTCGCCGTCCTTCACGAAGGAGTCGTCGGCCAGGAACTTGGCCACGCCCTCCACCAGGGCGGAGATGGCGGCGTAGTCGGTGTCCTTGTCGGTGAGAGTGGTGCTGCTCAGAGCGGTCTGGAGCAGGGCGGAGGCGTCCAGGGTCTTGGAGATGTCCAGCAGAGAGGTGTAGTCGATGCCCATGGTGCCGTAGAGGGCGTTCAGGTCCATGGAGATCCAGGTGTCGGCGGGGATGCCGGCGGTGGCCAGGGCGTCGCCGGACATCTTGAGATAGAGCATGCCGGTGGCCATGTCGCCGCGGATCTCCATGTCGATGCCGTCGGTCTTCAGGGTGGCCAGCAGGGCAGCGGTCTCGGCGTCCACCTCAGAGGCGGTGTCGGTCATGGCGGCAATGCCCTCCAGCAGGGCCTGGACGTCCAGCTTCATGTTCATGTTGGCGGAGAGCTGGGTGGAGCCGGCACTGATGCCGTTCAGGGTGCCTTCCAGGGTGGCGGGGCCCATGCCCAGCACGGTGGCGGAGGCGTTGAAGTCGGCCTTCATCTCCCGGTTGCCGGTCATGAACTTCTGATTGTAGGCCAGGTACTTGTCCAGATAAGTATAGGTGTGGTCGGCCTTGGCGCTCTCCAGGAGCTTCTGGGTGTCCACCAGGATGACGGTGCTGTCGTCCTGGTCCCAGCCCACGGCGCAGCCGAAGGCCTGGGCGGCGAAGCGGACGGGGACATAGGTGCGGTTGTCAGCGGCGTAGGGGGCTACGTCCATGGTGAGGGTGGTGGAGACGCCGTCGGCGGTGATGGTGGCCTCGGTGGAGCCCAGGGTCATGGTGACGGTGGTACCGCCCCGGGTGGCGGAGACCTGGTTGGTGGCGGCGTCATAGCTCACCTCAGCGCCCATGGCCTCAAACACGGCCCGGAAGGGGAGGAAGGTGCGCTCGTCCTTCACCTGAGGGACAGCGTCGGTGAAGGAGAGGGCCTGGCCGTTGAGCTGCACGGCAATGGCGCTGGCGGCGGCCTCAGAGGCGGCGGAGTCGGCGGCCTCGGCGGCAAAGGCGGAAGCGCCGGTGCTCAGCACCGTCAGCGCGGTGGCGGTAGCCAGGACGCGGTGAGAAAAACGGGTCATCTTAAATTACCTCCTGTAATGGATAGGATATCCGTACTATACCATGAGTCGAATCAATACGCAAGCATTTCCTGCGCGGGATGGGCCTTGCGCCGGGGCGGAGCATGGATTATACTAAGGGGAAGAAAGAACGGCGGCCGCGTCCGGCGGCACCGAGAGAAAGGATGATCCCAATGGAACAGACCCGCGCCCATGAATTGGCCGTGACCGCCCAGCGCGCCCGTATCCTGGCCATGGAAATGGTCCACGCCGCGGGCTCCGGCCACATCGGCGGCTCCCTGTCCGTGATGGACCTGCTGACCACCCTCTATTTCCACACCATGAAGGTGGACCCCAAGCACCCGGCTGACCCCGGCCGGGACCGCTTTGTCCTCTCCAAGGGACACTGCACCCCCGCCCTCTACGCCCTGCTGGCCCTCCGGGGCTACTTCCCCGTGGAGGACTGCAAGCTCTTCCGCTCCATCAAGGGCCATATGTCCGGCCACCCCGATATGCGCCATGTGGCCGGTGTGGACATGTCCACCGGCTCCCTGGGCCAGGGGATCTCCGCCGCCGTGGGCATGGCCCTGGCCGGCAAGCTAGACAAGGCCGACTGGCGGGTCTACACCGTCCTGGGCGACGGCGAGGTGGAGGAGGGCCAGGTGTGGGAGGCCGCCATGGCCGCCGCCAAGTACCACCTGGATAACCTGTGTGCCTTCGTGGACGTCAATGGCCTCCAGATCGACGGCAAGACCGCCGACGTCATGCCCTCCGAGCCGCTGGACGCCAAATTCGCCGCCTTCAACTGGAACGTGCTCAAAGTGGATGGCCACGACCACGCCGCCATCGCCGACGCCCTGGAGCAGGCGGCCGCTTGCAAGGGCAAGCCCACCATGATCCTGGCCCGCACCGTCAAGGGCAAGGGGGTCTCCTTCATGGAAAACGATCCTGGCTGGCACGGCAAGGCGCCCAACGACGAGCAGTTTGAAAAGGCCATGGCCGAGCTCAACGCCGGTCTGGCGGAATTGGAGGGGAAGTAAGATGGGAGAGAAGATCGCCACCCGCGCCGCCTACGGTGACGCGCTCGTAGAGCTGGGCGGACAGTACCCCGACCTGGTGGTCCTGGACGCCGACCTCTCCGGATCCACCATGACCAAGGGCTTCGCCAAGGCTTACCCCGACCGGTTCTTCAACATGGGCATCGCCGAGGGCAATATGATGAGCGTGGCCGCCGGTCTGGCCGCCGCGGGTAAGAAGGCCTTTGCCGCCAGCTTTGCCATGTTTGCCGCCGGCCGGGCCTTTGAGCAGGTCCGCAACTCCATCGCCTATCCCCACCTCAACGTGACGGTGGTGGGCTCCCACGGCGGCCTCTCTGTGGGTGAGGACGGCGCCACCCACCAGGCCTGCGAGGACATGGCCGTCATGCGGGCCATCCCCGGCATGGTGGTGTGCTGCCCCTGCGACGGCACCGAGATGAAGGCCGCCGTCAAGGCCCTCATGGACTACGACGGCCCCGCCTACCTGCGCCTGGGCCGCTCCGCCGTGGAGGACCTGACCGGGGACCTGCCCGGCTATTCCTTCCAGCTGGGCAAGGGCGTCACCCTCCGGGAGGGCAGCGACGTCACCATCATCGCCGTGGGCCTCATGGTCCAGGAGGCCATGAAGGCCGCAGAGACCCTGGCCGCCGAGGGCATCCAGGCCCGGGTCATCGACATGCACACCGTGAAGCCCCTGGACGAGGCGCTGGTCCTCAAGGCGGCTCAGGAGACCGGGTGCATCGTCACCACCGAGGAGCACACCATTGTGGGCGGCCTGGGCTCCGCCGTGGCTGAATACCTCTCCGGGGTCTGCCCGGTGCCGGTGGTCCGCCACGGGGTGGAGGACGTCTTCGGCCGCTCCGGCAAGGCCGCCGAGGTCCTGGCCGCCTACGGCCTCACCGCCGACGGCATCGTGGCCAAGGTCAAGGCCGCTCTGGCACTGAAAAAGTGAAGATCGTCTGCCTGGGGGACAGCCTGACCTACGGCTACGGTGTTCCCCGCAAGGACTGCTGGGTGAGCCGTGCGGCGGCCGCCACCGGCCACACCCTGGTGAACCGGGGGGTGAACGGGGACACCACCGGTGGCATGCTGGCCAGGTTCGGCCGGGACGTGCTGGGCGAGCAGCCGGACCGGGTCCTCCTGCTAGGGGGTGCCAACGACATCATTTTCGGCGGTAGCGACGCTCCCGCCCGGCTCAACCTGACCGCCATGGCCAACCAGGCGATGGCCAACCGCATCCGTCCCATGATCGCCCTGCCGCCGCCGGTGTACGCCGAGGGCATCCCGGAGCCCTGGCTGGCCCTCACCGACTATCAAAAGCTGGCCCCTGTTTTTGCGTCCTATCGGGCGTGGGTGGCGGCCTTTGCCAAAGCCTTCGGGTTCCGGACGGTGGACTTCGCCGTCCCAGGGCTCCTGTCTCCGGAGGGCTATACCCACTATCTGGATGGCCTCCACCCGGACGGGGAGGGCCACCGCCTGATGGCGGAGGCCGTGATTGCCGCTCTGCCCCCGGTACGGGTGTAACGTGAAAAAAGTCCGCCGCAATTATTTGCGGCGGACTTTTTTTGCCTTCCGGCCGGTTTTTTGCGAAAAAGGCTTGACTGTAAACCGGCTTTACCCCTTATACTGGCCTTGAAAGGGGGCGCTGTCATGAACATATCCCAACTGGAGATGGTCCTGGGCCTGCCCCGGGCCAGCATCCGCTTTTATGAAAAGGAGGGACTGCTCTCGCCGGAGCGGCTGGCCAACGGCTACCGGGACTATTCGGAGACCGATGTGGAGACCCTGCGGCGGATCAAGCTGCTCCGGGCCCTGGGCCTGACCCTGGAGGACATCAAGGCCCTCCAGGCGGGGAAGCTTCGGCTGGGCGACGCCCTGCGGACCCAGGAGGAGCGGCTGCGTCGGGAGGCCGCCGAGCGGGAGGCCGCCCGAACCCTGTGCCGTGCTATGGAGCTGGAGGGGGCGGAGTACGCCACCCTGGACGCCGGGCGCTACCTGAATGAGCTGGACAAGCTGGGGGAGACGGGGGTCACCCTGACGCCTCCCGCCGCCGACAGCCTGCCCGTGGTCCGCCACCCCTGGCGGCGGTACCTGGCCCGGCTGCTGGACCACAGCCTGTGTATCCTGTTGCTCAATGCCATCCTGGTGCTCACGCTGCGGTTCACCTTCGGGGAGGGGCTCCTGAACACCCTGGTCCAGAGCTACCTGGCCTGGGGCATCCAGTTCCTGCTGGAGCCCCTGTTCCTGTCTACCTGGGGCACCACCCCGGGCAAGTGGATCTTTGGCCTGAAGGTCCGCAACGCCGACGGGGGCAAGCTCACCTTCCGGGAGGCTGCCGCCCGCCTGTCCGCCCTCTTCCGGTACGGCGAGGGCTGGAGCCTCCCCGGCTATCAGCTCTACCGCAACTATAAGAGCTACCGGGCCTGTTCCGACGGGGAGGTCCTGCCCTGGGACGAGGGGATCTCCTATACCATCCGGGACGAGAGCGGTCTCCGGGGTCTGGCCTGGGCGGGAGCGGCCGCGCTGGACATCGGGCTGAGTGTGCTCCTGGTCTTCCAGCTGACCATGCCGCCGGTGCGCCATCCCCTGACGGTGGCTGAGTTTGCCCGGAACTACAACGATCTGGTCCGGCAATATGACCTGGACAGTATGACCCTGGACGAGACAGGCACCTGGGTGGTGCCCCAGGGCACCCTCAGCCTGGGGAACCCGCCCCCCATCTTCCACTATGAGACCACCGGGGACGGCGTGCTCACCGGGGTCTCCTTCACCTATGAGAGAGCGCCGGATTATTTCTGGGACGGAGCGGAAACCGAGCAGACCGCCGCCTTCCTGGCCATGCTGGCCGCCCAGCCCGGCGTGAGCCTCTTCAACTGGGTGCCCCTGGTGGGGCGGGTCAGCAATGAGCTGGGCAACGGCAATGAGAACTTCCGCCTTACCCTGGCCGGACTCACGGTGGAAAATGAGGTGGTATACAGCGGCTATCGCCCGGTGGGGGGCTTCCTCCTGCCGGAGGAGGGGACGGAGCAGTCCTACGCCCAGCGTTTCTCCATTTCCGCCTCTGACGAATGACACCCTTTTGTCACCCATTTTTCCACCACCTGTGGTAGGCTGAGGGGGAAAGGTGGGATGGAGATGAAAAAGACAGGTCTGTCCCTGGCACTGGCCGGGGCGCTGCTGTGTATGCTCTGCGCCTGCGGTCCCGCGGCGGAGGGGCCGGCAGACACCACCCCGGCGGAGACCGGCCTGCTGGACCTGCTCTCCGGTCTGACGGCGGAGGACATCGGCGAGGTGAGTCAATTTGGGCCCAACGAGCCACCGGACAGCACCACCCTGGCGGCCATGCTGAACGAGGCAGCGGCCCACCCCATCGACCATGCCGACCTCACCATCAACGGCTCGGACACCGATGTGGTGTGGTCTCTGGACTGCTACATCGCCCCAAAAAACCAGGGGATATACTCCGGGGCGGACGCCCTCCACCTCCAGGCCGGTCTGGAGGAGAATGTGGTGGAGATCTTTGGCGGGGAAAACCTGCCCGACGGCAGGGTCCACCTGGAGGACGCGGCCCTCTACCAGCTCCTGCGCACCAGCTGTGACCAGGAGGGCTTTATTAACGAGTACTACTATGAAAAATACCGGGACCTGGTGGACGGCTACTACAACGGCCGTCTGGAAGAGGTCCGGGACGCGGGGTATACCGCTTGGGAGCTCACCGAGTTCCTGGGGGTGTTGGGCACCACCAAGGAATCGGGCAAGGGGGCCGTGGCCTTCCGCATGGGGGCAGCATTTGTCACGGACCCGCCGGAGCTGGCTCCCCATGTGCTGGCCGGCGGGGCCTATGTGGACAGCGCCCTCCGGGTCCACGGCCTGGACTGGCAGAACGTCTACCTGGTGACCCTGGACGAGGAGCCGGTGGGCCTCTCCTTCGGGGAGGGCGTCATCGGGTTTATCAGGGACCACAGCGGCGAGGAGGTGCACATGGAGGACCTTCAGGCCGCCATGAATCCCTCTTCCGCCGGATAATTTGTAAACATTTCTTGAAACCTCTTGAAAAATCGCGTGCGAAGGACTATGATAGGTTAGCACTCAAAAGTGGAGAGTGCTAACCTATCGTTTTTTAAGAAGATTCACATATATGGAGGCATGTACCATGGCGAAGAAACAATTCAAGGCGGAGTCCAAGCGGCTGTTGGACCTGATGATCAACTCCATTTACACCCACAAGGAGATCTTTCTCCGGGAGCTCATCTCCAACGCCAGCGACGCGGTGGACAAGCTGGCCTACAAGGCCCTCACCGACGACCAGGTGGGCCTGAACCGCTCTGACTTCAAGATCAAGCTGATCCCAGACAAGGACGCCCGCACCCTGACGGTGAGCGACAATGGCATCGGCATGACCAAGGAGGAGATGGAGTCCAACCTGGGTACCATCGCCCGCAGCGGCTCCCTCCAGTTCAAGCAGGAGATGGCCGCCAAGGAGGGCAGCGAGGACCAGAACGTGGCCGACATCATCGGCCAGTTCGGCGTGGGCTTCTACTCCGCCTTCATGGTGGCCGATCAGGTCACCGTGATCTCCAAGGCCTACGGCGAGGACACCGCCTGGAAGTGGGAGTCCTCCGGCGCCGACGGCTACACCATCACCGAGTGCGAAAAGGAGATGGTGGGCACCGACGTCATCCTCCACATCAAGGCCAACACCGAGGACGAGGACTATGACCAGTACCTCCAGCCCTACCACCTGGACGACCTGGTGAAGAAGTACTCCGACTACATCCACTACCCCATCGTCATGGAGATGGAGCACACCCACGCAAAGCCCAAGCCGGAGGACGCCGGGGAGGACTACAAGCCGGAGTACGAGACCCACAAGGAGTGGGAGACCCTGAACTCCATGGTACCCATCTGGCAGCGGCCCAAGAGCGAGGTCAAGCCCGAGGAGTACAACGAGTTTTATAAGGAGAAGTTCGGCGACTGGGAGGACCCCCTGGCCGTCATCCACGTGAAGGCCGAGGGCGCCGTGGAGTACACCGCGCTCCTCTTCATCCCCGCCCACGCCCCCTTCAACTATTACAGCCGTGACTACGAGAAGGGCCTCCAGCTCTACTCCTCCGGCGTCCTCATTATGGACAAGTGTGCCGACCTGGTGCCCGACCACTTCTCCTTTGTCCGGGGCGTGGTGGACTCTCCCGACCTGTCCCTGAATATCTCCCGTGAAATGCTCCAGCACACCCGGGTGCTGAAGGTCATCTCCACCAACCTGGAGAAGAAGGTGAAGGCTGAGCTCCTCAAGCTCCAGAAGGACGACGCTGAGAAGTATGAGAAGTTCTGGTCCGCCTTTGGCCGCCAGGTGAAGTACGGCGTGGTCTCCGACTACGGCGCCCACAAGGAGCTGCTGAAGGACCTGCTGCTGTTCTGGTCCTCCAAGGAAGGCAAGAACACCTCTCTGGCCGCCTATAAGGAGCGGATGCCTGAGGACCAGCAGTATATCTACTTCCTCCAGTCCGAAAGCGTGGAGCAGGCGGCCAAGCTGCCCCAGGCCGAGCGCATCCTGGACAAGGGCTATGAGATTCTCTACCTCACCGAGGAGGTGGACGAGTTCGTCATGAACACCCTGGGCGAGGTGGACGGCAAGGCTTTGAAGAACGTCAACGACGACGACGCCCTGCCCCAGTCCGACGAGGAGAAGGCCGAGACCGAGAAGAAGGCCGAGGAGAACAAGGACGTGCTGGACTTCGTGAAGGAGACCCTGGGCGACCGGGTCAAGGAGGTCCGCATCTCCAAGATCCTCAAGACCGCCCCGGTGTGCATGACCGCCGACGGCCCCGTCTCCCTGGAGATGGAGAAGTATTTCCAGAAAGTGGACCCCAACGCCGCCAAGGATATGAAGGCCGCCCGGGTCCTGGAGCTCAACCCCGACTCCGGCGCCTTCGCCGCCCTCCGCTCTGCCATGACGGAGGATAAGGAGAAGGCCAAGATCTATGCCGAGCTCCTCTACCAGCAGGCCCTGCTCATCGCCGGCTTCCCCCTGGAGGATGCGGCCAAATATACCGAGTTGGTCTGCTCTCTCATGAAGTAAAAATGTCCAAAGGCAAGAAAGCCGCGGTGGGAAGGATTCCCGCCGCGGCTTTTTATAACCTGCACAAAAGGAATGGTGCTACCAATTAAAAATTGTATAAATAAACAAACGAAAATAAAATAAGCTTCAAACGAAAGTTGAAAATACTTCTAAATTTAGTTATCCTGCCGATTGCGTTAGAATATGGACCGTGGTATACTCTGGCTGTCAAAAGGAAAGCGGGTGATTGCAGCGCCCCCTTTGATGCGCCGGCGCACCGGGGTCGGAGAGACCTGACCCTGTGACACAGCGGCGGCGGAATTGCTGACATCCCTTTGTTAGGAGGTTTTGACCATGGTCGTACCCATTCAAATTGATTCGATTCAGGAGCTCTATAAGCTGCAGCAGCTGGCCTGCAAGGTGGATGAGCCTGTATATGTTCACTCCCTCGACGGTGCCATCATGGTGGACGCCCGGTCCTCTCTGGGCCTGTTCACCCTGGACTTCACCAAGCCGGTGAATGTTGTCACCGACTCTGCCTACGTGCTCCGCAAGCTGGGTGTACACGCTGGCGCCCGGGCCTGAATTTGAAAGAAAAAACCGCCGCCGTTCCCCTTCCGGGGACGGCGGCGGTTTTGCGTTTCAGAGGGATTGGTCCTCGGCCAGAGGACGACGGCGGTGGTCCTGAGGCTCCCAGGCGGGGAGGGGGAGGCGCTGCATGGCGGAAAAGACCTTCTCCCGCAAGTCCGGGTAGTCCTTGGAGAGGGTGCGGATGAGTTCCTTGACCTCCTGGCGCTTGGTATAGCCGTCGGCGGGACAGGGGTTGAAAACCACCGGAAGCCCCTCTACCTCGGCGGCCCGGCGGAGCATCCACTCCGAGCAGTAGAGGAGGGGGCGGATCTGGGTGATGCCCATGCGGTCCAGGTAGGTCACCGGCTGGAAGCAAGAGATGCGCCCCTCGTAAAAGAGGGAGAGGAAAAAGGTCTCGATGGCGTCGTCGAAGTGGTGACCCAGGGCGATCTTGGTGATGCCCCGTTCCCGGATGGCGTTGTGGAGGGCGCCCCGGCGCATCTTGGCGCACATGGAGCAGGGGTTCTTCTCCTTGCGCAGGTCAAAAATGATGTGGTGGATCTCGGAGGGGAGGAGGGTGTAGGGGACGCCCAGCTTTTCGCAGTAGGCCGCCACCGGGGCGAAGTCCATGCCCTCTCCGCCGTCCACGTGGCCCATGTCCAGGGTGAAGGCCTCCACGGTGAAGTGCTTGGGGTAAAAGTCCGACAGCTTGGCCAGGGTGGCCAGGAGGGTAAGGGAGTCTTTGCCGCCGGAGACCCCCACGGCGATGCGGTCGCCGGCCTGGATCATGTCGTAGTCCTCCACACAGCGGCGGGTGTAGCTCAAAATTCGGTTCAGCATGCGGGTGATCCTCTCTGTCTTGAAAGCATTGCCGATATTGTATCACATCACGAGTCGGAATGCCAGACGGAGATGGCGAAGCCCAGGGTGACGCAGAAGATAAAAGCCTGGAAGACGAGCTGGCCCGCCAGGGTGTAGACATAGCAGAAGAAGTCCGTGCTCACGAACCAGTAGGCGCCGCCGCCGATGGCCAGGATACGGAGCATCCGGAGCAGCCGGCTTTTAATCATAAATACGCCTCCTTACATAATTAAAGTATATCGCCTAAATCAGTCGAATTTTGTCGACTATTATCATATCATATTCTGTTAGAAAATACAGTGTGAATTTTCAATTATATTACTAAATATGTTAGAAACATATAATAGGATCATGGAGGTGATCCTATGTCTTTCCAGTTGAAAAAAACCAGGCAGAAAGTTGCGGCTCGCTCGAAGAGTATCTATATTACTGAGACGCTGATCTACAAAATCGAGCAGATCGCCAAGGAGAACGAGACAAGCTTCAACAACGTGGTCATCAGCATGATCGAGCACTGTCTGGCCGAGACCGAGGAAGAAAAAAGAAAAAATGAAAATGAGAAAACAGAAGCATAAGTAAGGATAAGAGAGAAAACAGGAGATAGCAAAATATAAATGAAAAAAGTGCCGGAAATCGGTTGACACCGCCGGGCACTTGGGTTATAATACAAAACGCTCCACTCCGGAAGAGTGGGGCGTTGATCATGTTTAGACCAAATTTATCCCATATAAGTACAAATTGGAGGTTAGACCATGTCCACTTTTATGGCCAACAAGGGCAACATCGTCCGCAAGTGGTACATTCTGGACGCGGCTGGCAAGCCCCTCGGTAAGACCGCTGCCACCGCTGCCACTCTGCTGCGCGGCAAGCATAAGCCCGAGTACACCCCGCACGCCGACTGCGGCGATTTCGTCATCATCATCAACGCCGAGAAGGCCGTTCTGACCGGCAAGAAGCTGGAGCAGAAGTTCTACCGCACCCACAGCGGCTATCCCGGCGGCCTGCACGAGACCAAGTACCGTCTGCTGATGCAGGACAAGCCCGAGCTGGCCATGAAGCTGGCCATCCGCGGCATGATGCCCCGGAACATCATCACCAAGGACTCTCTGTCCCGTCTGAAGATCTACCGCGGCGCTGAGCACATCCACGCTGCTCAGAAGCCCGAGGCCTGGACCCAGGAATAAGGAGGAATTTCGAAGATGTATAAGAGCAAGAAGCCTTACCACTACGGTACTGGCCGCCGGAAGTCCTCCGTGGCCCGCGTCCACCTCTTCTCCAACGGCACCGGCGCCATCACCATCAACGGCCGCGACATCGACGATTACTTCGGCCTTGAGACCCTGAAGCTCATCGTGCGTCAGCCCCTGGCTGCCACCGAGAACATGGGCAAGGTGGACATCGTCGCCACCGTCACTGGCGGCGGTGTCACCGGCCAGGCCGGCGCCATCCGTCACGGCGTGGCCCGTGCCCTGCTGAAGATGAACGAGGAGTACCGCCCCGCCCTCAAGAGCGCCGGTTACCTCACCCGCGATCCTCGTATGAAGGAGCGTAAGAAGTACGGCCTCAAAGCCGCTCGTCGCGCACCTCAGTTCAGCAAGCGCTAATTTTCCCTACTTCTCAGTACGTCTCACGACGTCGATTTGCAGGAAAATTCAGTACTTTTGGAGCTGTGCGTGGTCCTCGAAAGTGTTCCGTTTTGTTTCGTAAGGAGCAAGCAAGGAGCACACAAGGAACAAGAAGCGCAAGCGAAAACAAAAACCTTATGAAGCAGGAGATCGTTCCGCAAGGAGCGTATCTCCTGCTTTTTTGTGCTGCACGGATTTTCCTTCTTCCTTTTAGATCTTGTTGATTGCCTCCACCAGCGTTTCAATATCCAGGTGAGTGTAGACACGTTCGGTGAGCGTCATGGCACCGGAGTGTCCAACAATCTTCTTGATCATGGTTTGGTCTACATGGGCCTCTGTCAGCATGGAGATGCAGGTATGCCGGGTACAGTGCGGCGTCTGGTCATATCCAAGCTGCTCCATCAGGGGCGTGAAGTAACTGTCGTAGTAGTTCCTGTAATCAAAGTGCTTTTGATCTGGCGTGTGGAGCAGATATTCACACTGAGAGCCTTCGTACCACGCTTTGTAGAATGGCAGTACCTTGTCGGCAATGGGAACTTTCCGCAGGCCGTTTTCGGTTTTGCTGGCGATCACATCGAAGTACTGTTCTTCCAGATGTACGTTTTCCTTCTTCAAGTCGAGGAACTCCGAGATGCGGCAGCCGTTGTAGATCAGCATCAGCACAATCTGATAGTACGGGTCCTCCGCAAGCTCCCATAGGCGGGCGATCTGCTCCTTTGTGAACTTGTTCCGGTCACGCTTGTTGGGGTTCTTATCCTTGTACCGGCTCAAATCCACAAACTCGGAGTAATCCTTGTTGCAGATGTCGTTTTTCATGGCGTAGGCGTACAGCTGGTTGAACAGCCCCTTGAGTTTTTTCAGGGTGGGGTAATTCTTCCCGCAGGTGTCCACCACAAATTGAAGATCCATCAGCCGAATATTCCGAAATACCTTGTTGTAAAGTGTTCCGCATACCCGATAGGACGCCTCATAGCCTTTTACATTTGACTTGGAGATGGTGGGAAACTTCTCCTTTGACCAGCGTTCATAGACCTCCTGGAAGGTGGCTTTGGATGCCTTTATGTCAAAGGGATTGCTGTTGTACTCTGCCAGCATTTGCAGCCCCTCTGCTCTGGTTGCCGCATAGCCGATGGTGATTTGTTCCTGAACAGACTTTCCTGTTTCAGGATTGACATGCCACCCTACCGTTTTCCTCACTGCATAGGGCCTTCTTCGCTTTCCGGACATTTTCTTGACGCTTCCATATCCGTTGGGTAATCTCAAAAAATCTCAAACTTCCTTTCTCCCAGCGTTTGAATTAAATTTGATAAAGGGTATGCAACACCCTCTGTTACTCCTGGTCGCCGTTTTCCTCGGCGGCCTTTTTCATTTTCTCCAGCATCTGCCGATCCAGTTCGTTGCGCCGCTGAATGCGCTCCAAATCGGAGAGGACTTCCACTTCCTTGTCCTGCAACTTGGCATCTGCGTAGTAAGCCAGTTCTTTTTCAATCCAACGGTCAAAGGATTCCTGATCGGTCCAATAGGTTTCCAGCTTTTCACGCTCATCCCGGAACTCTTCCAAAATCAGGCACAGGGAATCATTCATCTTGGCGGAGTGGTCATTTCCTTTGAATTTCAGGGAGCAGGACCATTCTTCGCTGTGGGGCGGGCGCTGGACATCGATCTCGAACCGGATACCGGCCTTCTTGTTTAATTGGTAAAGAACCGCAATCACATCAGACAGGCTGTCCAGCTGGATTTCGGGTTTCTGGTAGCCAATCAGGTCTGCTGGAGATATGTTTAAGATTTTGGCGATGGCATTGATCATCGCTATGGATGGCTCAATTTCACCGCTTTCGTATTTTTGAACTGTGCGCATCGTCTTGTCCAGACGCTGTGCCAGTTCTGTTTGGCTCAAGTGAGCGGCCTTGCGGGCTGCCTTGATTCTCTCGCCAATTTCAGCTGGGTTGCTGTGCATTGTCATCACCTCATTTGTATTGTAACACGAAGCCGTGCGAATTACAAGATCGTAATACGAATAATTTTTTCGTATTTAGTGTTGACAAGCTGTCCTGGATGGCTTATAATCAAAATACGAACTAATAATTCGCATATCGGCAATAAGGAGGTCATTCACATGGAGAAGAAAGTTTATGTCGAACTGCCGCCCTTCACCGGACGCAATGTCCCCATCACCGAGATTGCAGCCGCCATGCACAAGGATGCCCAGTATGTGCGCATTGGTTTGCAGCAGGGAATCCTGAAATTCGGCTATGCAATCAAGCTGGAGAACTCCAACGAGTACAACTACTACTGCCCCGACAGAAAGGTGTGGGAGGAAATTGGATACTTCCAGCCGGAAACCGCATAAAAAAAGAGCCCTCATCCTGGCAGATGAGAACTCTTGGCGGACAGTACAAACGGCAGCTGCCGTGTGACTATCACTCAGCAAGGATATTATAACACGACAGCTGCCAAATTCAACAATTATTTAAGGAGGAACAGAATTTGACAGCTTTACCAGACAGCATCATACAAAATGGTCTGTTCTGCTGCTGGAAGTACGAGGAACGGAATGGGAGGAAAACGAAGGTGCCATACCAGCCGGAAACCGGCCTGGGAGCGAAAAGCAATGATCCTTCCAGCTTCGTACCTTATAAAACAGCAGTGCAGGCCAGTGGATATGATGGCATCGGAATTGGCATTTTCAACGGTATCTGTGCGATTGACCTGGACAACTGCGTTTCGGACAGCGGCTATTACACCCAGACCGCCGCAGAAATTGTGGCCTTAATGCACAGCTATACCGAGTACAGCCCCAGCGGAAACGGTCTGCATATTCTCTTTTCGGCAAAAGGGTTTCAGTATGATACCAAGCGATTCTACATTATGAACCATCAGGCCGGAATCGAGGTTTATGTGGCGGGAGCAACCAACAAATATGTAACCGTGACCGGAAACCACTGTGAGGATTATGAGTATGGTGACCGGACTCAGGAGCTGCAAGTGTTACTGGACAAGTTCATGCGCAGGCCAGAGGTAGGCGCAGAAAATGCAATAAATGCAAAAAACTCTGATTTAAGTATGGAGCAGCTTCTGCAGCTGGCAAAAAGCAGTAAGAATGGGGCAGCGTTCACAGCCCTTTGGAACGGTTCGCTGGAGGAATATTCGTCCCCATCAGAGGCAGATCTGGCGCTGTGCAGTCATCTTGCCTTTTGGACAGGACGGGATGCCGCCAAGATGGACACTATGTTCCGACAGTCGGGATTGATGCGGGATAAATGGGATCGGCAGCAATCCGGCACAACGTATGGCGCAATCACCATTCAGAAGGCAATCGAGCATTGCCGGGAGATCTACACTCCAAAAGCGGAGCTGTCACCGGTTTTTCAACCTATTGTTCCGCTGACGCCACAGTGGAGTGATCTGCCTGCTTTTCCGGTAGACGCTCTCCCGGATGTGATTCGGAATTATGTGAGTGCGGTGGCCGAACACAGTCAGACTGCCCCGGACATGGCAGCGGTGATCAGCCTGGGTGTGCTGGCAACCTGCTTACAAGGGAAATACAAGATAGAGGGAACGCCGGGATACTGTGAGCCTTTGAGCTTGTACACAGTGGTGATCGCCGCACCGGGGGAGCGAAAGTCCAGCGTCATGCGGGATATGACCACATTCCTTTATGAATATGAGCAGGAATATAACAAGGCGCACAGCATGGAAATACGGGAAAACCATTTGCAGCGGGAATCTCTGGAGCGTCAGATCTCCGGTCTGCAAAAGAAGTTGGAGCGCAAGGAAAGCCGGGAAATGGAGCTGGAACTGAGGCAGCTTCAGGAACAGCTGGAAGAAATTCCAGAACGAAAGCCGGTTCGCTTTTTTGCGGACGATTGTTCCAGTGAAGCTCTGACCAGCTTAATGGCGGCCAACAACGGAGTGTTCTCCGTGATCTCCACCGAGGGCGGCATCTTTGACATCATGGCAGGACGGTATTCCAACAAATCTAACATTGATGTCTGGCTGAAAGGCCATTGTGGAGATGCCATTTATGTGGATCGAATGACCCGTGAAGCAGAGTGCATCATGCACCCGGCACTGTCGGCTATCCTCTCAATTCAGCCCAGTGTGTTGGATGAAATCATGTCCAATACCACCATGACCGGGCGGGGCTTGATTGCCCGCTTCCTGTATGCGTCCCCACCGTCCAGAATTGGCAGTCGGGTCTTTCGTACCCAGCCGATTCCGCCCGAAATAACCGCCGCTTACCGCAGCTTGATTTTTCGCCTGATGGCTCTGCCGATTGGTGGGGATGCCCAGACAGTACACCTTTCAGAAAAAGCCTTTGACCTGATGGCTGATTATTTTCAGGAACATGAGAAGTTTCTGGTTGGCGAGGGGCAGGCAATTTCCGATTGGGCAAGCAAATATATCGGTGCCGTACTCCGGATTGCGGGACTGTTGCACTGTGCTGATATGGAAGATGACAAAGCAGAAGTAACAGCTTCTACGATGAGCAAGGCGATTCAGATCGGCAAATACTTTCTGGCCCATTCCACCTACGCCTATTCTATGATGGGTACTGACTTGAGCATCCAGAAAGCCAAATTTGTCTTGGCAAAGCTGAAAAAGAAGAATGTATCGGTGATCAAGCGTTCTGAGCTTTTTCAGATGTGCCGGGGAAAGTTTTTCAAGAAAACGGAGGAGATTTTTCCGACTTTGGAATTACTGGAGGGGCATGGATACATCCGGCTGGAAGAACCGAAGCGCCAGTCGGTAGGCAGACCAGCCGATGTGAAAATCATCGTGAACCCCGCCGCATGAAACCGGAATTTTCTGCATTTATTGCATTTCCTGCACAGAGTTGCACTCTGGTATCGCACCACCGTCCCCATCGAAAAATCCGCAGATTTGGAGATGGATGGTTCGGGAGAATCCGGTGGATTTTCCCGAACCGTGGGCGGCAGGATTGCTTGCAGAAGCAAGGATGCCGGACACACCTGGTTTGCTGTGTGGATAGCACACGCAAGCCAGGGAGGCTCCCGCAGGAGCCGCATCCCCCTCGGAGAGCCCACGATACTTTGCAGCCGCAGGATGAAAGTATCATAGTGGGTTATTACACTTCCGCAGGAAGTGTGCCCCGGCCCGCAGGCCGTACAAATGTGAAAGGAGCTTTATGGCGAGAAACGACGGGATTGACCGTACCAGCGCAAGAAACGTAAATCTGACTGCCGCTAAAATTGGAAATGCCCAGCGACACAATGAACGAGAAAAAGAATCCTATATCAACCCAGATATTATACCAGAACGCACCCCTCAGAACATCCATTTTAAGAAGCCTACTGCCGGATATGCAGAGATGTTTGCACAGATGGAAAAGGATGGTGTAATCTCCACTCGTGGCCTGAAAACGGATGCCAACCTTTACGGGGAACTGATTTTTGATGTCAACTCCGCCTACTTCTATAACCATGGTGGGTATGAGTTTGCCAAGCGATTTTATGAGGACGCTTACAAGGCTGCCATAGAGATCGTTGGCGGCGAACAGTATATTCTCTCCGCTGTTATGCACGCCGATGAGCGTAACCGGGCCATGTCCGAAGCACTGGGGCAGGATGTATTCCATTATCATCTCCATGTGGTCTATGTTCCGGTTGTGGAGAAGCAGATCCTCTGGTCCAAGAGGTGCAAAGACAAATCACTTGTGGGAACTGTTAAGGAAACGATTATGCAGGTGAGCAGCAGTAAAAAATGGCTGTCTAAACCGGCATTGGACGAACAGGGAGCGCCCATTCTCCAGAAGAATGGCAAGCCGGTGCTGCGGAAATCTTACAGCGTCCTCCAAGACGATTTCTTCCAAGCCATGCGTAACGCAGGATATACGGATGTGGAGCGTGGAGAACGGGGCAGTTCCGAGGAACATTTGACCGTGACACAGTTCAAGGTGGAACGGGAACAGGAGCGATTGGAACAACTCACCGCACAAACGCAGCAAAAAGAGCAGCAGGCAGCTTCTCTGGAAAAGAAGATTGAGAAGATTCAAAAACAGCAGATTGCGGTTCAGGAAGTAGAGCAAATAGAACCTCATGCCGTTCCATTTTCCTCAAAAGTTATGCTGGATCGTTCCGAATATGAAAACCTGGCAGCTGCGGCAAAGAAGTTCTATGTTCAGGAGCGCAAGGAATCCAAACTGCAAAAAGCTTTGGATTCAGCGTTGAAAATGATAAGTGAGTTGAAGGCAAAGGTCGCTGCATTGACCGCAGAGCTGGCAGAGTATAAGTCCGTTCGTGGTCAGCTCAACACCGCAGGTTTAGAGCAGCAAAATGAACTTTTGCGGAATAAACTCCATCGTTACGAAACGGTGATAGAGCGAAATGGCCTGTGGAATTTATTCCGACCCAGCACAAAAACAAAAGATATCACAAGACAAGAAGAACGCCTGTAATATTTTCATTTGCCCTATCCGTATTTTGCGTACGGATAGGGCAAATTTTTGTTGTAGACAGCGCAGAAAAACGATGAATTTTGTTGATTTATCAATGCCGGATTGGTATAATTGTTCTATGTTATAGAACATAGAACAATTATGGAAAGGAGGTGCCGAATTGCCTAACAAGGTGGCTGTGGATCAACAAGCCAAGGGCATGATAATCGAACTCGGTTTATTGATTCGTGATTGCCGTGGAACGCTCAGCCAATCCCAATTAGCCAAAAGGGTTGGTCTGCCCCGTTCTAACATGAAATATATAGAAGACGGTGTTAACGCTCCAACAGCGGAGGTCTATGACAAGCTGATTAAGGAGCTAAAACCGGATTTGCAGGCACGCCGGCGTATGGATCGCCTGTATATGGCAATTCGGAAAGTGCCTCCGCCGGATATTTGTCGGACTATCACACAAAACAAGGATTTGGTAGATACAATGCGGAAGTTGGAAGGTTGTAATCTAACTCCCGACCAGATTGAAAGTGTTGCCACATTGTTTGCGTCTTTTCAAGAGAATAGAGAAGGAGAACCCATAAAATGAGAGATAAGTATTTTTACGAAGTTATGTTTGATGATACGTCCATTGATGTAAGCAAAGAAGTGGGATTGGTCTGGTCCATTGCCAACTCGCTCCGTGGTGCTTATACCTCGGATAAATATAAGGACGTTATTATCCCCATGGTCATCATCCGCCGGTTTGAGTGCGCTCTGGAGGCTACCAAAGATGCAGTTGTAGCAAAGCACAAGCAGAACCCCAACCTCCCTGCTGCGCTCCTTTGCCAGGTTTCCAAATATCCTTTTTACAACTATAGTGAATACAACCTCAAACGCCTTCTGGATGACAGCGACAACATTGCATCCAATCTCAAGTCTTACATTGAAGGCTTTTCCGCCAACATCCAGCTGATTCTGGAAAAGCTGCTGAAATTCAGCACTCAGATCGACAAAATGGATAAGAGCAACCGTCTTTACAGCGTGGTTAAAAAGTTCTCCGATTTGGATTTGTACCCTGCCCATGTAGACAGTATGAAGATGGGCTACATTTTCGAGGATATTATCCGCCGCTTTTCTGAAAACGCCGAAGCTGGTGATCACTATACGCCTCGTGAAGTGATTCGTCTGATGGTCAATGTGTTGCTGGCAGAGGGCTGCAACGACCTGCTGACGGATGAGGGTAAAATCGCCACCGTACTGGACGCTGCCTGTGGTTCGGGCGGTATGCTGTCCACTACCTATGATTTCCTGCGCCGTAAAAATCCCTATGTGGATGTGCGCTTGTTTGGACAGGAAATCAACCCCGAATCCTACGCCATTTGTCTGGCAGATATGCTCATCAAAGGCCAGGATGTGAAAAACATCATGGGCGATGAGGAAGCCAACACCCTGAAAACGGATTGCTTCCCGGATCAGAAGATGCGGCTGGTGATTATGAATCCCCCGTTTGGTACACCCTGGGGTGGCAAAGATGCACCGGAAGGACAAGAGAAGAAAGTCCGTGAGGAAAACAAGAAGGGCGGACGGTTTGAGCACGGTCTTCCCGGAACCGGTGACGCCCAGCTGCTGTTCATGCAGCACGCCATCAATAAGCTGGATGAGAAAAATGGGCGTGCAGCGATTATTACCAATGGTTCGCCTCTTTTCTCCGGCGGTACCACCAGCGGTGAAAGCCAGATTCGGCGCTGGATGCTGGAGGAAGATTTAATTGAAGCCATTATTGCCCTGCCTACCCAGCTTTTCTATAACACCGACATCGGTATTTATATCTTTATTCTGTCTCGCAATAAGCGCCCTGACCGCCGTGGAAAGGTGCAGCTGATCAATGCGGTGGATATGTGGAAGCCCCTGCGCAAATCTTTGGGCAAAAAGCGCCGTGAAATCGACCGGGATAGCATGGTAAAAATCACCGAGCTGTACTCCAACTTTGAGGAAAACCAGTACTGCAAGATTTTCCCCAACGAGGAGTTTATGTACAAGGAGTATGCGGTCTATCAGCCGTTGCAGCGCCGGGGTGTGCTGGATGCGGAGAGCATCGAGCGGCTGCGGACCAGCAGTTACTTCACCAGTAACTCCAGCATTTTCAATGAGACGGATTTTGAGCAGCTGAAAGAGATGAATCCCCGCAGCGCTGCCGACGAAAAGAAATACCAGAAATATCTGGCGGGCCAGCAGTTTGTGGCGGATGTGTTGACCATTCTGGAGGCTAACCGTTCTGATCGTATATTTATGGATTACAGCGAGTTTGAAAAGCATCTGAAATCCCTGCTGGGCACGGTTGAGGGGATGTCTGCCAGCCGGTTGACTGGCATTGCCATGGTGCTGGCGGTGATGGACAAAACTGCTGTGGTTCAGAAAGACCGCAAAGGCGAAATAATCAAGGACACTACCACTAAGGACACCGAGATCATCAAGCTCACCCAGGACCCGGAGAAATATTTTGAGGCGGAAGTATATCCCCATGTACCGGATGCTATCTGGGCCTATGAATTTGACCCGGAGAAAAAGGAGAGTGCCACCAACAAGGAAAAACTGGGCGCAGAGTTCCCGTTTACTCGCTTCTTTTACGAGTACAAGGAGCCGGAAAAGGCAGATGATTTGCTGGCCCAGTTTATGGAGCTGGAAAAGTCCCTCTCCGAAAAAATTGCGTCCTTGCAGGAAAGCGAGGGAGTGTAATGGCTGAGCAGATGAAACCCAGTGGGATTGATTGGATTGGGGATGTACCAGCAAACTGGTATATGATAAAGTTAAAGTATTTTAGGGAATCTCTGATTTAATCCGCACTACCATAAAGGCTCCGGATGTGGGATAATAACACTATCAACGCAATGGTGGTGTATGGGGATGAAGAAACAGGAAACATTTA
>NZ_JBQHTM010000047.1:0-26027 GCF_052065695.1 Intestinimonas sp. HCP28S3_D6 | reverse complement strand
AGCAGATAAATAATGGCTATTTTGCACTGAAATCACCTTAACCAAGCGCAAATGGCGGCTAATACATTGAGTAGAAACAGGATAAAGGCTTTTATTCAGAGGTTCCCTAGGCGCCGCCACGGGGAAAATCGAAAAAATAGGCATCAGTTCCAGTCCCTGCCCCTCCAGAACCGTATTTACCATAGGCTGGGAGGTCGAACCAATTACCGTCAGGGTCCCGCCCATTGCGGCCGCAAAGCCCAATGGCATCATGAGATGCTTTTGCTTCAGTGTTCCACCAGAGGAAGCCACCATAGCTCCAATCAGCGGGATGAAAGTTGCTACAACAGCGGTATTAGAGAGAAACGCGGATAATACACCGGACAGTAACATAATAATTGCCATGACCGCTCGTTCATTTTTTGCAAATTTAGAGCGCATGATATTGCGTCCAATCATCAGCACTGCGCCCGTTTGGAACATGGCATCTCCTACGATCATCATACCGATAAGCATGATAACCAGGGAGCTGGACCAGCCGGAATAAATCTTGTTCAGCGACATACAGCCGGTGATGCCCAGAACAATGGCGGAAAGCATTGCAACAAAGCCCATGGGCAGCTTATCCATGGCAAACAGGATCAAGGTGAGCACAATGATAATCAGGGTCATATATTCCGCTCCAACAGCCGCGGTAACCCCTGTCAATGCATCAGTCAGAAAACTCACAATTGCGTCCCTCCATTATTTCTTCTTTTGTGTCTGGGATCTGATAAGGAAAATCAAAGTATCACGAGATCACGGGAAGAAGGTGTACGAAGGGGGATATCACTTTCCTTTAAATTTAGGTGCTCGCTTTTCCAGGAGTGCAGCCCGGCCCTCTGTATAGTCCTCCGTTTCATAAAGGGCCATACCCAATCGGTTTTCCAGGTCCAGGCCATCTTCCAGATCCATCTCCACACCAAATCGTATGCAGCGTTTAATATTCTCTACAGCCAGAGGAGCCAGACCGCAAATCTTTTGCGCCAGCCCGACGGCCTCTTTCATGAGGTTTTCTTTTGGAACCACCTTTTGCACCAGACCGTCCTGCAAAGCTCTTTGCGCATCCACTTTTTCATTGGTGAGAAGGATTTCCATTGCCCGGCCATAGCCGACCAAACGCGGCAGGCGCTGCGTTCCCCCCATTCGTGGGAGAATACCCAGCGTCGGCTCCGGCCACCGGAACACCGCTGTGTCCGCGGCGATTCGCAGGTCGCAGGCCATGGCGATCTCACCCCCCATACCATACGCAATGCCATTTACCGCGGCGATGAGGGGCTTTGTCACATATTGCCCACGGGTGAGGATGGGAGGGATGCGCCAAGGCCGGTCCGCTGTCGCCTTTACGTACGGCAGCCACTCCTTGACATCCGCCCCGGAGCAAAATGCTTTTTCGCCGGCGCCAGTAATAATACCCACCCGTAGAGACTTGTCCTCCATGAACTCCATCATCGTTTCGTTCAAGGCTCGGACCATATCAGGATTGACCGCATTGTATTTTTGCGGCCGGTTGAGCGTGAAGATGGCAATCTCACCGGCTTTTTCTACTGCAACCGTATTCATTCCACACCCCACTTTCAATCAGTGGAGGCGCTCCATATCCTGGGCTTGAAAAAACGAAGCGCCTCCACCCAGAAGACAGAATCTCAGCTTTGACGCTTACATCCACCAAATACCCATCATCTGCCAGACGACGGCACCAATGCACAGCGCAACAGTTGAGAGAATGAGATAGGCAATTCCATAGACACGGGTTTCACGAACGTCAAAAGCGTCCTCACCAAACGCATAATAACCAGAGAGAAAAGCGGAGCTCTGATAGGGCAAGAAGAAGGAACCCACCATATTGTTCAGAATCATGGCCACAATCCAGGGATTGACACCGGCCTCAATCGCCAGCGGATACAGCAGGGCGCACATAACAGACATGTAGCTACCCTCAGACAAAAGTAGAAAACGGATTACAAAGAGCAGAAGGGTCAAAATCACAATCATCAGGAAGGGATTGGAGAAGGCAATGCTGGTGTAGGGCCCAATGACAGAGACGATCCAGTCGGTAATACCCACATAGGGAAGGATGCTGCCCAGAGAGATACAGCTACCGATAAAGATCAGATTCTCCCAGGACACACCGGTACGGAAGGTATTGGCATCCAGGCACCCGGCAAACCACAGAATAGAGAGCACCACCAGGCAGCTCGCATACTCAGGAATGTTGCCCAGCTGGGCTTTGAACACCCAGGTCAGTACCATCAGGACCGTCAGAATGCAGACCAACTTCTCGTCTCTGGTCCAGGGGCCCATTTTGGCCAACTGCTCATTCAGAAAATCGATGCTCAGATCGTTGCCTACATGCTCACCCTTTTTGGGCCTGTAACGGAAAATACAGAACAGGGTCATCAGAATCATCAGGGGAAGGACAAAGGGGATAGAGTAAAGCGCCCACCACAGCATATCAAACTTTGTTTGCAGCTCTTCAGGCAGGAAGCTCCTGGAAGCGATGGTACTGGTGGAACCGGCCACGATCATGTAGGGCATGATCATGGTGGCAGTCCAAAAAGCAAGGTGAAGGCCAGTGGCCTGAGGACTCTTGAGCGGATATCCCATAGAGTCGCTGACAGAACGCACTACATTGCCGACGATGGCGCCTTTGGCGTTCTTAGTTGCCACCAGAGGACAGATCACAGTGCCGACAATCACCATGCCGATGGTGGTTCCAGTAAAGCTCTTTGGTGTGACCTTTAGAAGGAGCAGGGCAATCCGGCGCAGCAGGCCACACTTTTTCATCACGGCACCCAGAGTAAAGGAACCCAGCAGGACCCAGAACACGGAGCCACTGAAGGCAGAGGTCAGGGTCTCAAGGGGCACGCCGCCAATGATGGCCATCAGGCCCGTCATCATCAGTACGATACCCGTCTCGTGGATGACGCCTCCGGCCCACATTACAATACAGGCCAGCAGTACGCCCAGGACCCGCATGGAGGCTCCGGTCAGAGGCTCTCCAAAGGGGGGCAAAAAACAGAAGATGAGAAATATGATGACCGCTATAGCAGTGAAGCATATGTTTTTTTTGGTTAATTTCATTGTTCAACCTTCTCTCCACTCAAGGTAATGAAATCACATGGTCATTTCGTGACCAAAGAGGCTGCCACGACCTCAGCCTGCTTGAGTGCCTCGATCTTTTCCTCCGAGTAGCCCAGCACTTTGCTCAAGATGACATCTGTGTGCTCACCTAAGATGGGCGCAGCCTGATACTTGCTGTAATCGATGGGAGTACCGTTAAAGTGGGGTGCTGCACCGAAGTCGATGATCTCGGTACCGTTAGTATGATCCCTCATGGTGATAAAGTTCTTTCGGGCGACCCAGTGGGGATGCTTATAGGCGGTCTCCGCCTTGATGATCTGGCTGCAGGGGATCTTGTTCTCAGAGAATATCTTCTCCACTTCTTCAGCGCTGTGCTCCGCCAGCCAGGCCTTCCAGATCTTGTCCATCTCGGCAGCCTTTTCGGGATTCGCTCCTACCACGCCGGTATCATCGAAGGAGTACTCCTCCACCGTCTTGCCCATTAAAGCCACAAATTTCTTCCAGAGGTTGGCGCCAAACACGCCTACAGCCACCCATTCGCCGTCACCAGCCTGATAGTTGCCGAAGGGGAAATAGGTGGGACTCAGAGCGCCGCCGCGCTGATATTGCCCGCCGCCGTTGAGCTGGATGGCCCAGTAGTAATTCTGGAAATAAGCCGCCGTCTCATACATGCTGTTGTCGATGACCTGTCCCTTGCCGGTCTTGAGCATGTTGTAATAGGCAATCATAATGCCGACAACACCCATTGTTGCGGCGATCACGTCGTTCATGATAGGGTTAGCGGTGATGTAGGGGCCATCGGGCATACCGTTCATGGCAGCCAGGCCGCTGAAGGCCTGACCCACGGTGTCCAGGCAGGGCCGGCCCAGATAGGAGGGATCTCCACCGTTCTCCGGCATACCAAAACCGGTAGTGTGGCAGATGATGAGCTTGGGATTGGCCTCCAGAGCCAGTGCGTCGGTAGCACCGTGTTTGCTGATGCCGGGGATATTGTTCACCCAGACGTCACACTGCTTGCACAGGTCGACAAACACTTCTTTGGCATCAGGATATTTCTCAAAATTTAGGTTGAGCTCCAGACTCATGGTGTTCCGGTCAATGGAGTCCCATTTGGGGACGATGCCGGAGGGGTGACGGGGACCAGAGCGGGAAGTATCTCCAACTTTAGGCGTTTCGATCTTGATAATTTCGGCACCATAATCGCCCATCATTCTGGCCGTCCAAGGGCCTGCCAATGCGCTGCCGGACAGCATAACTCTCATGCCATGCAGAGGTCCATATTCAGGAGTGATCAATTCGTTTCTCATTGTCTTCACCTTTCCGTTTTATCATGGCCTTGGGGTAATCTTAGAGTCCGGTAAAGTGCTTGTCCGTCTTCTCCAGAAATGCCTTTACAGCCATGGTGTGGTCCACGGTCTGGAACGCGGCGGCCTGATAGTTGGCCTCCATGTCGAGATAGTCACTGAAACTGCTCTCATAGGTCTTATTGAGCAGAGATTTGGTAAGCCCGATGGTATATGTAGGCCCCTGCGCCAATCTTTCGGCCAGTTCAGTGGCAGTCGCCATCAAGTCATCAGGTGCGACAACCTGGTCCGCCAGGCCGATCTGAAGGGCCTCTTCCGTTTTTACAGTGCGGCCGGTATACATCATCTCTCTGGCTTTGCCCATGCCGACACGCTTGGGCAGAAGCCAAGTGCAGCCGCTGTCCGGGACCAGACCGATGTTGACAAAACTGCACTGGAAACTTGCCTTTTCCGAGGCGACGACAAAGTCACAGAGGAGTGCCACTGTAAGACCTGCACCGAATGCATAGCCGTTAACCGCCGCAATGACCGGCTTTTCCAGGCGCATAAGCTCTCTGCACCAGTCACAGCAAAGGCGCATGCGGTCACGCCCCTCGTTATTCTTTTGCTTATCGCCCATTGTGCTCACGTCACCGCCGGCGCAGAAGGCGCGCCCGGCACCAGTGATCACCAGCGCCCGAACATTTTGATCTCCACGCAGCTTGCGAAGCAGGTCTACCAATTCGTCTTTCATCTCTCCGCGCAATGCGTTCAGTTTGTCCGGGATGTTTAGCGTGATATAGCCCACATGGTTTTCCTCTCGGTACAGTAACGTTTCCATCGTTTTTTCCACCTTTCCAATTCCCTCGCTGCTTACATACATTTCATGCAGAAAAGTATGTATTTATCAGTCAAGTCTCCCTAGGTTCTGGCGTTAAAACCAGAAACGCACACTAGCTGTCTTCTCTGCACGGTCGATTTTGAGGAGTGCACATATCCTATATAGGATGTATTTGCTGTGAGATCTCCGCATATCACGCTGGCCAGGCGCTGGCATCGATTTCAGCTTTTTATATTGCAAATGGAATGCCATCTTCTTCAAAACTGTCATTATACTATTTTTTATATTATTTAAATCTAATTTCTTATATATATTGTACAATATCATTGTGCCAAATTTGTAAAAAATGGGAGCAAGCAGTGTTTGCTCCTGTCTTGTAAATTTCGTCCATCCATGTTATAGTCTATCCAGAAGTCCTATTTATTCTATTTAGGATATCCAAATTATTAACATCAATGGGAGGGGCGAAACCAAATGGAACAAAAACCATTGCTGGCTTTTGTTACGCTAAATAGCGTGGTCAACGACTATCTCTGTCGCAGCGTGAAAAGTATCATCGGACATCTCATTGATGTAGGAGGCTACGCGCAGGACAGGAAAAACTTCCTAGACAGGTCCCCTGATCTGGTCATCACATCCGGCCCTTACTGTGACAGCTTAGCTGCGCGGATTTTTCCGGGGGTCCATCGAATTACTGCTTTTCGTGTCCTGACGGGCGAAAAGCTGGAGCAGGTACTGGAGATCCCGACGGGCACAAGGGTTTTGGTTATCAGCAACCTACGTGAGATTGCCCAGGAGAGTGTGGACGCTTTACAGCAGGGTGGCGTCAATCACATTATTTATGACTGCTGGTGGAGCGGTATGGAGATCGATCCCTCGCAATACGACTATGCGCTCGCCCCCGGTGTTCAACATCTTTGTCCGTATACGTTCAAACACCTGATCAATCTCGGCTTGAAGTCGTTGAGTGTACGTACATTTGTGGAGATCCTCAGCTTTTTTCATCTGGACCTTGGATATGCTGACATCTATGAAAACACCCACCTAAAGACCCATGTAGATACCTGCAGCAAAATCATTCGCACGCTGGGCGAATCAGAGGAATCACGACGCAATCAATCCTTTATTCTGAATGAACTGGGCGAGGGTATTATCTCTATGGATGACAGCCGCAGCCACCTTTTCTGCAATCAGTCCGCACGGAAGATGTTTGGCGTTAGTGAGGATCAGGATATCCTGAGCAGCCCGGCCTTTAAGCGCATTTCCTCTATGTTTGACAAACAGCCGCTGAAAGAAAATTCCAATCTTCAAAATCCCCTTGCACACACATCAGATGTACTTGTCAATATTCTGGGAAGGGACATGCTGTGTCGCAAAAGTATGATCCATCTGGACGGAAAACGTCAGTATCTCTATATGTTCCGGGCTGCGGAGCAGATTAGAAAATGGGGAGAATCCCTCCAGCAGAAGCAGCGTTCACTAAATCCGACTGTTCGCTATACCTTTGATGATATCTGGGGAAACAATCCATATAGCCTGCGTTTAAAAGAGCGCGCAAAAATTTTTGCCGCTACGGAACAGACCGTCTTAATCGTCGGTGAAAGCGGTACGGGGAAAGAAATGCTGGCACAGTCGATCCATCATGCTTCCCCGCGCTCAAACGGTCCATTTGTGGGAATCAATCTGGCTTCTATGTCGCAGAGCCTCATTGAAAGCGAACTGTTTGGATATAGCGAGGGTGCCTTTACCGGCGCACAGAAAGGCGGGAAAGCCGGACTGTTTGAAACTGCCCATGGAGGGACAATCTTCCTGGATGAGATCGGAGATGCTCCGCTCAGCATTCAAGTATTGCTGCTTCGCGTTTTAGAGGAACGTGTCATCACCCGCGTAGGAAGCTGCCGTCCTGTTCCTATCAATGTCAGAATCGTTGCAGCTACCAATCGTCCTCTTCAAGAAATGATTAAAACGGGTCAGTTCCGTTCTGATCTCTACTATCGGCTTAACGTGCTCTCTCTTTGCACACTTCCCCTCCGTGAAATGCGGGATGAAATCAAGGATTTTCTAACCGAATATTTGTGTCGACTGTGTAATAGGCCGATTGCTTTTTCCACAGATGCCATTCGAATGCTTGAGGATTATTCTTGGCCCGGAAATTTTAGAGAACTAAAGAATTTGGTGGAATATCTGCACTATACATGTGAGAATAAATCTCAAATCAATCCTGACGATTTACCTGAGTACCTGCTTCAGGAGATGGGTGCCCCCACGCTCTCGCAAACGCAATCTATGGTAGAGCTGGAGCACCTCTGTCTGGAGACCTCTCCCCTTCGTGACATTCTAAAGGTGCTCTATGAGGCCAGCCCGCGGGGGATCGGACGGGGCACCATTTTGTCCACATTGGATTTGTCCGGTATTCACGTATCGGAGGGCAAATTGAAGCACTACATGGAGCAATTAAAAGATCAAGGTCTGATCTATTCGGGAACTACAAAACAGGGAAGTTTTCTCACCGCCAAGGGGATTGACTTTTTTAAAGCGTGTTGCCTGCAATAGTATTTCCATCCCATATTTGTGAGATGACTCTGAGAAAAAAGAATTTTACTGTATCCAGAAAACGGTCCATTTGTCCACAGCCAAGCTTGAAGTGGATACCTCTGGACCCGGTCGAAGAAAGCGGCTGCCTTCATGCGTGTTATACACCTATTGCGATTTTATTTTAAAATGCGAAACAGCAAAAAATCCGCTGGGATCAGATGATCCCAGCGGATTTCTGTTTTATGTCATTTATACGCTGTTTTACAAGGCCCCTGTACACAGGTTCTGATCGAGGCCACAGTCCTATACACGGGGGGTTTTATATATGTTACCGATAGGTGACATATCCATGGTCCAAAATAGCTTTTCCGTTTGCATCTCCCACCATACGGAAGAATGCGCCGTTGGGACTTTCTTTCCAAATCTGAAGCGTAAATGCATCTCCGGGCATGGCGACACTTCGGAACTGGTTTTCAATAGAAATGAGCCGCTCCGGCTCACCCGGGAAAAGCGCCGCCGTAGGCGAAGGTCTTTCCAATGCCTGTTCCCGCATCACACAGGGCAACGCCGCCCTCCAGCATGGTATCCAGCATGTTGTGGCAAAGCCGGATCTGTTCCGGCCGCTCCACCATGCCGCGCTGGGGCAGCATGGTTTTGAAAATAGAATCGATTTCTTTGTGCGTCATTTCCGGATTATATTGATTCATGGATTTTCCAGTCCTTTTATCTTTTTTATCTTCACCGTATTCGCGCTCGCCCCCCGGTGAAAAAGGAACCATACGGACAGGCCCTGGCTGGGGCCTCACGGGCATATTTCCGGGATCTCTACTGCTTTCAATCCTGGAGCAGCGCCGCCTGTCTTACGCGCAGGCCGTGCGTGGTGTGTCATTGTATGAGCCGCTCCGTCGCTTATTGGCCCTGCCGGGGCCAGCCACAGGCTGAATCGCTCGCCGGCTGCTCTGGCCGGGTCGTGGCGCGCACTGTGGGACGAAGGTGCGGCTGCATGTTATCCGCATGGTTGGGTATGTACTTGTCAAGGAGCAGCGGAGGGGGGATACCCCTTCCGCTGTCCTCCCGATAAAATGGGTTCGTGAATACCCTCACGCCGCATTTTTTTCAAAATATTTTTTCATATCCCGTAAAATCCGATCCCGCCGCTTGATGACGGCCCGTTGGGTGATGCCCATGCGCCGGGCACACTCCCTGGTAGAGAGATGTTCATAAAACAGCGCCGTGATGACCTGCCGGTCACGTTCCTCCAAGCAGTTCAGTGCCTCCCGCAGCAGATGGGACCGTTCCTCGCGCATATGGTGGTCCTCCCGTGCGAAACAGCAGTCCTCGGCGCTGGGCGCTGTTTCCGCACCCACATAGTCCGGCTGAACACCATCCTCCGCCAACTGCTCCAGTGAGAGGACCTTGCCTGCAGGCACATCCTCACTGAGATACCGTTCCCGGCGATCCATCTGGGCATACGCCTCAAAAACTTCGTCTGTCACTGCCACATCCACGCCGTCTGCGGTAATCATGTTGGCAATGATATTCCCACTGTTGTCCCTGATCTTTCTATAATTACGGCTTTCCTGCCATTTTTTCATATCCATAATCTCCAATCTCAGATTTTTCATGGGTGAAAGTCCTGGGATCGGAATCACGGATATTTGGCGATGTACGGCTGCCAGACTCTGCGCATGCCATGCCTTTCCGCTGCTCTGCCGCAGAAAAGGCACAAAAAAAGAGCCTTACAGAGCAGCTTTGCAGCTACCTGTAAGGCTCCGAACTCGATACTCCGCGGCTGGCGCGGCGGCTGGTGCGCTTGACGAGGTTATCGTGTTTTAGGGTGTATATTCTTTTTCAATGGATATGCCAACTTGCACTCCGCATTTGGGGCACTTGGAGAATAACTCCGCTTTTTCCGCTTGCCCCGGCCCATACAGGCGGAGTTGGGCGGGATTTGTACCAGCCGCGGCGTCTATGACGCGGCCCTTCCCGCACACTGGGCAGAACACGGCGCGGTTCTTATTCACATCTTTCATCATGGTCCTCCTTTGCTAAATCGTTCTCTTTTTAGTGAACACAACGGCAAAATTTTTTACATAAGGCGGTGATTAACAAGGCGTATCCGCATGGCCTGACGAGATACCTGGAACACCTCTGCCATATCGTGGACAAGCGTCTGATCATCACGACCTCCGCGTAATTGATAGTAACACCGTTTCACCATGGGCATGGGCATAAGCAGAGCGGAGCCCAGCATATTTGCCTGAACCTCCATGTCCGTTTCTTTGACGGCAGGCTGCAACGCTGCGCTCTCTCCGGTGCCGGTATATAGCCCCTTGTGCATGATCCAGTGGGCCAATTCATGGGACTCCGTAAAACGCAGCCGACCGGTAGAGGCTTCTTCTTCGCACAGCGAGGCGTCTATCAGGATGGTGCCGGCCTTCACGGGAAACAGGGTGTATTGTCCTTGCTCCATGTCATACACAGCCTCCAGGCCGCAGTCAAAAATCGTTTTGCCCAGAATGCGGCCATTCTTGCGGAGGTACTGGAACTCCAGTGTCAGGCCGTGGCGCTCGATGAGATCCTCGATGGGAATGGCGCAGGGCTGACCGCGGTAGAGGCGCGCATCGTAGGAATCCAGCACACGTCTGGCAATGCTCTCTATCATCGGCTCTGTGTAGTATTTCCGCATGGACCGTCCTCCTGTTTCATTTTCCACGCGCCCCTCGGCGCGTAATACGGTCTATAAATTCCTGCCACTCCGCATCTGTGGCATCTACTTCCTTGGCTGTCCGCAGGGCTGCACGGACAATATCCCGTTCCATGATGTATTCCGGGAGATCCGCAGACACCTGCTGGGCTTTCGACTTTGCGGCCAGATCCAATAGCAGTTCCGTATCCTCCTGACCCAATCCGAGAATCCTGATGAGATGATCCAACTTTTCCTTGGCGGGCGCCGGCTTTCGGTCTGTTTCAATGTTGCTCATATAAACTGGGGACACCTCCAGTTTTGCCGCCAGTCCGCGCAGGGATAGTCCGCAGGCCATTCGTTTCTCCCGCACAAAACTGCCAAATGTCTGCTCCATTGTGGCGTGCCTCCTATTATTCTGTTCCCTTTTTGGAGAACGGTTGTACTTAGTATACACATTCGCTTTTGTCCTTGCAAGGGGACTAAGGTGAGGTGTCCCCCGGAGGGAACACCTCACCTCGCACGCAGTTTTTTCTGCCAGGGTATTCACTTGCACGTTTTTTGGGGAGAGGTATGAAGGGGCGTGAACAACAAGGGAATTAAGTCTGGCAATGCTGCCGGGTCTAATTCTCAGCATTCTGGCCCCTTACATTCTGTAGAGGAGAGATGCAATGCCTAAAATCATTTCCATGCCCAGTCGGGCGGGAAAAACTGTCATCGAGCGCGACCAGTTGAGCCATGGCCGGCTGATTCACGTGGTTTCCGTATTCCACACAGGCGGGACGTGTTCGCCGGAAGAAAAACTCAAAACGCTCATTGACATGGACCTTAAAAAGTCCCGCACAGTTTCGGAAAGGGGTGGACAAACCGCCCCGTCAGAGGTAACATCACACAAACTCTGGACGGTTTGACTGGAGAAAAGGAGGATCGTATGAGTCAGTCAAACCCAAATAAAATCACCGCCCTGTACTGCCGCCTGAGCCAGGACGACGGGCTGGACGGCGAGAGCAACAGTATAGCCAATCAAAAGAGCATATTAGAACAGTACGCCATCGACCACCGCTTTCCCAACATCAAGTTCTATGTGGACGACGGATACTCCGGGGCCAACTTCAACCGGCCGGATTTCCAGCGCATGATGTCCGACATGGAGGACGGCAAGATTGGGATCATCATCACCAAGGACTTATCCAGATTGGGCCGCAACCAACTACACACCGGCCTCTACATCGAGGAACGGTTCCCGCAGTTCGGGGTGCGCTACATCGCCATCAACGACAATGTAGACACGGAAAACGCCGAGAGCAACGACCTGATGCCCTTCAAAAACCTGTTCAAGAACAAGGGGTGTTCGGGAAAGGTAATCTGCTGTTTCTCTCTTTTTCGGCATATCAGCGCGGGTCAACCGCATCGTTTGTGCGTCCCTGTATGGGAAAGTTGTGTTGCCTGACTAAAGGATATACTGTTTGAAGCTCGGAGTAAAGAGCAAGTCTGTAGCAGAGGCATGGAGCTGGAGGTCACGCTTGTCCAGCTCAGTAAACGCTTCGGTCAGCAGGAGCATCCCTCGCGCCACACGGTCAAGCTCCGTTACCATGATGGCATCGGCCTTCTGTTCGGCGGCAAGGCACAGGACTTTGTGCCAGCCCGGACGGTCAAGGGTGATGCCCTTTTCATAAGCCCGGATTTCACCGACGACCTCCAGTCCGTTGCGCTCGGCTTGCTGATGCAGCCGGGCGCTTTGTGCGCCCAGAGCAAAATCGTCGCTCTGCGTCTGTGTGGCGACGCGGCAGTAGAGCACTACACGCTTTCTTGTGTTTCGATTGTTGTCCATGCTGTCCTCCTTAAATCTGCCCGACAAAGCGGTAGAAGATTTTGATGTCCCGGTGCGTATGTCCATCTGTGACAAAACGCTCACCGACTTCGATGTGGTCGATCAGCTCATCTACCATCATGCGGTCAAGCTCATGCGTGTGCAGGTGCTTTCGGACGATATCTGCCCAGTTCTGGATACTGGCGGCCTCCTGTTCGCTTTGTCTGACTTCTGCAAGTAGCGTTTGCAGTCGCTCCGCTTTCTCCAGTCTTTCCAGCTCACTCTTTTGCATCAGCGCCGTAAAGGTCGCTTCAGAAATAGTGCCGCAGACTTTATCCTCATAGAGTTTTGCGGTTATGTGTTCCAGCTCGTCTACGCGGCGGCGCAGTTTGGTGATCTCCTTACGGGCATCCTCGCAGCGGCCTAAGTCCATAGAGATATACTGCCTTTGCAGCTTGTCCAATACGGCGGCCTCATCCAGCTCCAGTGCCTCGGCCTGCGCCTGGATTTCTCCCAGCAGCAGTTCCTTCAGCGTTTCCTCATAGATGACATGGCGAGTGCATGAGCTACGCCCTGAGTTGGCATGGCGGGAACAGTAGTAGGATGTATAGGTCTTGACCGTACCGTTTTTACGTTGGTGCCTTTCCCGGTTTGCCACAAGAGGGGCTTTACAATCAGCACACACCAGCTTGCCGGTGAACAGGCAGGGCGTCGGAGGGGTGTTTCCCTCCGCGATCCGGCTGGCCCTGCGGTTGACTTCCTGCGCCGCCTCCCACAGTTCCTTTGTGATGATGGCCTCGTGGCTGACTTCATGGCATATCCATTCGCTCTCCGGCTTATAGATCATGGTACTGTCCTTGTAGGAACGGGAGCCAGTGCGGTTCTGGATCAGGCTACCGAGGTAGACCTCGCTGTTTAGAATATTCTTTACAGTGGCATACATCCAGAGCTTGGAATACTTGCAGCCTCCGTCGCCGTAGTGGACGGCCCAATGCCAGCGCGGGGTAAGGATACCCTTATTGTTCAGGGCGGCGGCAATCTTGCCATAGGCCATGCCGCCTGCCCGCATCTCAAACATCTGGCGTACTACAGTGGCGGCCTCCTCGTCGATGACCAGCCTGTGCTTATCCTCATCACTCTTGCGATATCCGTAGGGGGCATAGGCGGCGATATACTGTCCGCTGCGCATTTTGGCGTGAAGTACGGATTTGATCTTGCCGCTCAGGTCTTTCAGGTGGTAGTCGTTCATCAGACTGCGGAAGTGCAGCATATCTGTATTGTCGCCGTCCGTGTCCAGACAGTCCAGGACGGAGACGAAGCGGCAGCCGAGGGATGGGAATACTACATCGGTATAGCGCCCTACCTCCACAAAATCTCTCCCCAGTCGGGAAAGGTCTTTGACGAGGATCAGATTGATAAGCCCATTCCTTGCGTCCTCCAGCATCTCCAAAAATCCGGGGCGCTGAAAGTTACCCCCGCTGTACCCGTCGTCACGGTAGGTCTTTACCTCTGTCCATCCATTGAGCATGGTGAACTTGGAGAGGATTTCGTACTGGTTCTCAATGCTCACTGACTCGTCGGAGGGGATGTAGTTTGCCTTTGCGGAGTTGCTGGCATCATCCACACTCAGGCGGCAGTAGATACCCACTTTATACAGCTTCGTCATACCGCATCTGCCTTTCCTCCGCCAGTGCTTCGTCCACGTTACCAACATAGCGGTAATATACCTTGATGTCACAGATGCGCTGTCCGTTGATAACCTGTGTGTCGCCAACCTCGATGCGGTCTACCAGCTCGAACAGGATGGTCTCATCCAGTTCGGTGATCTCAGTGTAGCGTCGTATGATATGCGTCCAGCGGGTTGCGTCCTGCCGATTCTCCCGGTTGGATTTGACCTTGTGTTCCAGCTCCGGAATAGCCTCGGCCTTTTCCACCCGTTCCGCCTCATACTTGCGCATGAGGGTTTGGAACACAGTCTGTGGGATGGTGCCGTTATATTTGTCCTCATAGAGATTTTGCATCAGCTTTTCCAACTCTGCGAGGCGGGCGATGGATAAGCGCAACTCCTTTTCACAGGAGGCCAGCAGGCTGTGTGCCTCTCTGTCCTTGATCCGGACGATCTGCTGAGCCACACGCTCCGGGTCACAGTCGGCATACCTCGCCTTTTCCCGGATGTCCATGAGGACGAGCTGTGTCAGAACATTCTCATAAACGGTATGGATGGTACATGCGCCCCTGCCGCTGCGGGCATAGTTGCCGCAGATAAAGGAACTGTATCTGCCCGGTGTGCCGTCCTTATAGGTGAATTTCTCGGTGTGGTTGCGCATCTTAAAGCCGCAGTCGGCGCAGTAGACAAGACCGGTGAAAATGCTTTTGATGTTGTCTGCCGTTGGTGACTTGCGCACCTTCTTCTGGTCGATGCTGACCACCGTATCCCACATCTCGCGGGTGATGATCGGCTCATGCGTACCCTCTACTCTGATCCATTCTTCCTCCGGTTTTTCCACCAATCTGCGGTTTTTGTAGGACATGGTGCCGGTCTTGCCCTGCACCATGTTTCCAATGTAGACCTCGCTGCGGATGAGTTTCTTCACCGTTTGGTCGGCCCACTTGCCGTTGACGTTGCGGGGATCGCTCTTTCCCTTGCGTTGATAGTAGAGTGTTCCGGGGGAGGGGATGCCCTCCTCGTTGAGCGCCACGGCAATCGAGTGGAACCCGATGCCGGATGCCCGCATTGCGAAGATCCGGCGCACGATGGGTGCTGTTTCTTCATCGATGATGAGGTGGTGCTTATCCTGCGGATCTCGCTTGTACCCATAGGCGGGGTATGTCCCCATGAATTTTCCGTCCTGGGCGCAGGCTTTTTTTACAGCCTTGACCTTCTTGCTGGTATCGCGGCTATAAAATTCGTTAAATAAATTCAAAAAGCACATCACATCGTTGCTGCCATCGCCCTTCATGGTGTCAATGCCGTTATTAAGGGCAATAAAGCGGCATCCGATGGAGGGAAACAGGTAGTCGGTGTACTGCCCGAACTCAATGTAGTTACGGCCAAAACGGGAAAGGTCTTTGACCAGAATCAGATTGATGCGCTTTGCTTTGGCGTCCTCGATGAGACGCCTGACGCCGGGGCGATCAAAATTCGTGCCAGAGTACCCGTCGTCGATATATACGTCGATCTCGTTCCAGCCCATCTGCCGCACATGGTTTTGCAACAGGAGTTTCTGGTTCTCGATGCTGACGGATTCGCCGTCCCGTTCATCGTCGTTACTAAGGCGGCAGTAAATGCCTACGTTGTATGTTTTTTCGATCATCGTTATTTATCCTCCCGACCATCTCAGCTTCATACATCGTGCGGCGGTTTGGCTCCCGCAAGTGTTACCTTGCAGGAACATGATACCGTAAAGGGGCAGCGCCGCGCAAGGATGCGGCAAGCCGAGCTGAGAGGTATATATCATTCTTATATTGCAGAACTGGTGCAGGCCGTTTGAGGCGGGTTAATCTCAGCCATCGCACGACGTACCGCAAGCTGTTCCAGCGTCCGAGCCAAGTCCTTCTCGCCGGAGAACACGCTGGTCACACGATAAAGTGTTTTTCCGATTTTAACTTCCTTATAAGAAGTGATTGCTTCATTCATAGTGGCCTGCTTTTCCAATAGCTCCACCTGCCTTTCAAAACAAGGGCCATTTTTTACAGTGTATGAAAACACGGATTGTCCACATTCACATAAAAGGGGGATGCAGCCGCGCACACTGGCGCGGCTGGTCCCACAATTTTTTGTTCCGAATATTTCGCCGTATTTGCCACGCACCCCCGGCGATAGGGATGATGCAGGCCGTCTCTGGCAAGACTGTCATAGCTCCGCGATACCGCTGCCCGAAGGTTGGCGCATATCGCAGGGCTTCCCCCAAGTCCGTGGGAGAGCGTGAGCAAGTTTCATTGTCCCCCGCGCTGTCATCGCGCCCAGTTTGCCATGCCGGGTCAAGGGCTGCGGTGGTCGCTCGGATTGCTTGCCCTCATCACCTCCGAAAGCAATCGTCATGGCGTCGCACCCCTTGCCGCTATCACGCGGGTTTTGTGCCTGCATCATCGTATATTCAGTTTTCAAAGATCAGTCGCAAAGAAAAATGTCCTTCTACTTATCGCGGATTTCGTGGTGGTTTTACCCCCTGTTTTTACTCTGGAAAGAAAGAAATTTTTTTGCTTTTTTCCGGGCGGTAACAATGGATTTGGAAATTCGCTGTTGACCAACACCCTCAAGTTTTGCAATTTGTTTTTCGCTCATTCCGTCGGCATAGTACATCCACAATCTACGGAACTGCGTCTCCGTCAGGCATACCCGAAGTTTCATCACAAGCTCCGCGCAAAGTCGCTGATGGCAGCGGGTTGCCTGCCTGGTTTCCTCTATCAGTTCGGGTGAGGGTACAACAGCAACAGATTCAGATAGGCCGGTCATGGAGAGGGTGTGATCAAGGTAAAGATGATTGGACTTTTCAGTAATATGGTAATTGGCATCAGACCAAGCTTTCCATTTAAGGAACTCGTCCAAGCTGGAAAAGTTATCGCGGGTCAAGCGGACGATGGTTCCTTCTGCATCGGTATATATAATGGCTGTGCTGTCCATCTTGTTCAGTGCATAATCTGTCTTTTTATTAAACATGATGTTTTCCTCCGTTTCGTTTTTGGGGTTGGTGCGAATCGAAACGGAGGGGGTGGTGAACGGCAGCCAACAGAAAAAAAGCCAATAAACATCAAAACCCCCGCACGGATACAACAATCCGCGCAGGGGTTTTGATCAGTTTCAGATGAAGGAAAAGGGCTTGGAGGTGCGCCCGCCAGAACACAAGCAAAGATAAGTCGAAACAGACAAGAAATGAGCTGCACATCACTTTTCGAGGTGCAGCTCATTATAGAGTTAACTAAATCGTTTTTACATTGTCGCCATCGGATGCCCTTGGGTTAAGAACTTCCTTTCGATGTATTTTTCATCGTGTCTCCTCCAAACTATATCCAGTAAGTAATCTAAAGCTAACTTAATGTAATCTGCAAGGTGATTTATAGCATCGCCTACGAGAATTAAAATGGATATGAGGTGAGCTGCGATGAACAATCCGTTAGACGCATTTGGAACAAAAGTCCGCAAGGAGCGTGAAGTCAGGGATTTGACACAAAAACAACTTGCGGCAAAATTGGGAATGAGTCATCGTACCGTTATGCAAGCCGAAATCTGTCGTAGCAATCCTAAATTTGAAACCGTCGTACTTCTGGCACAAGAGCTGAATATCAGTCTTGATGCGTTGATCTTTCCGGAGACCACATCTCCAAATCAGCTACCGAAGTGCGTTTATGATTATTTCAAAGACAAGACGGAAGCTGAGGCGCAAAAGTTAATCGACCTATGCAGACAGATAGAAGCAGTAAACGATGACCACTAAGAAAAGGAACTATAGCATTCTTTTCTCCCTAAAGAACAACAAAGGCGGCGAGGCATGATGCCTTGCCGCCTTTGCAAATGTACCATCCGCGCAGGAGCAGAAAGCTCACCTGTTCTCCAACATGTATCCCCGCGCCTTTCTGCAATGTGATTCAGAAAGGCGCAGAGACAGGATGATTCGCTTTTATATCGGAGAAATTACATACCTGCCAGCTTGAACCGTGATACAAGCTCTTTCAGGAGACTTGCCTGAGAAGAAAGCTCTTCGCTGGCAGCCGCGCTTTCTTCGCTTGTGGCGGAGTTAGTCTGCACCGCAGAGGAAATCTGATCAACGGCGACATTTATTTCCTGAATGCTTGCAGATTGCTGCATGGAAGCCTCAGAGATACGGTTTACCAACGCTACGGTATCCTGCACCTTCCCGGCAAGGCCGCCAAAGGATTCGTTGGTCCTTTCTGCAACGCCTGCGCCGCGCTTTACAGCAGTCAGGGAGTTTTCAATCATAGAGGTAGTGCTTTGTGCGGCCTCGGCAGATTTGGCTGCCAGGTTGCGCACTTCGTCCGCAACAACCGCAAACCCCTTACCTGCGGTTCCGGCCCGTGCCGCTTCTACAGCAGCGTTGAGCGCAAGGATATTGGTCTGGAAAGCGATGTCCTCAATGGTCTTGATAACCTTGCTGATTTCCTCGGATGTGGCCGAAATTTCATCCATTGCCCCCAGCATTTCCTTCATATCTTCCAAAGTTTCCTGCGTCACCTGTCCAACCTCCATCGCAAGCCTGGCCGCGTCGCCGGCATCCTTTGCGTTGGAAGTGACAGTTTCAGAGGCTTCCTGCAGCCTCGCGGACAGTTCCTCTACGCTGCTGGCCTGCTGGGTGGAGCTTTGTGCCAATGCCTGTGCGCCATCGGAAACCTGCCTTGACCCGGCGTCAATCTGCTCTGCGGCAGACCGGATCTGATGGATCGCCTGATTCATACGTATGAGAAGCAGGTCAACGGAATCCTCAATGCCTTTTGTCTCTCCAAGGAATGTCTTGGTCGTGGTGATGGAGTAGTCGCCGTCGGCAAGAGCCTCCATGCCCTTAGAAGTAATCGTTATGATCCGGCGCAGTTCGGTAAAACTCTCTTGCAGTTTGCGGCAGGTTTCCCCAAACTCGTCCTTGCTGTCACATGTGAGCTGAACACTAAAATCACCCACAAGGAGGGAACCAGCGGCATTTTGTATCTCTTTCAGAGGATTGGAAACATATTTAACTACAAATACCCGAGTTGTCACGATTCCGCAAAGCACCAAAAGAATACCAATAATGCACATAATCACAGTGCCTTTGGTCATCATTGCCTCGGCGTCTGCTTCTGACACCCCTGCAAACAGCAGACCGTCAACTTTTCCATCGTCTGACCTGATGGGGGAATAGGAGCAATAATACGGCGTTCCCAATATATCCGCTTCGCCAACATATGCCTGTCCCTGGTTAATTACAATTTTTGCGAGGTCGCTATTCAGACGTGTGCCAATGGAACGTTTCCCGTTTTCTATTATGGTGGTATGGGTGCGGACATCGCCTTCAAAAATGGTAAATTCACAACCCATTTCTCTTTTTAATTCATCCAAAAGAGCATCACGATCTGCTGTTTCGTCCGCAGCCAGCTCCCGCTCCAGCATGTTCGTTGCCGTTACACACTGGCTTTCTAACTCATTTTTGACGATTGCTGTCATGGAAAGCCAGCTTGTTACTACAAGGGCAATAATCGTTACTATGAAAAAAGCTGAAAACAGCACCGTGATTTTATTGCCAATTTTTTGTGTTCTTTTCATTTTCATTTCTCAATCCCTCCTGTATGTTCATCCTTATTTTGTGTCCAGCCGTCTGTGTCGGTAATTTGCGATAAACGCTCTATGTCATCTGCGCTTATGAAGAAATACGCGTTCACCAACAGAACAACAGGGTTTCGATTCACAACACCCAGCAGATAGTCGATCCCACTTTCCTTCTGACCCGGAGGCGGTAAAACCGCATCATCCAAAATGTCCTCGACATTTTCCACGCCATCTACGATTACCCCAAAGCTGCGTCCCTCTAAAGTGAACACGACCACGCAGGTGCGTTCTCCGGATATTGTTTCCAGTTGGTTGAGCCGTAAGTTCAAATCCATGACAGGAACGGCCTCGCCGTGCATACAGACGATCCCCTTGATATACTCCGGCGACTCCGGAAGAGGCGTAAACTCCGGCAGCTCAATGATCTGCCGCACTTCAGTAATATCAACGCCAAACATCTGCTGACCACACTGGAACGTCAAAAATTTTTTACTTTTCGTTTTGCTGCTCTGAACTTCCATTGCATCATCCGGAGCAGTCGTGTTATTTTCGCATTTCTGCATTGCAATACCATCCTCTCTTCTTACTATAGCTTCTGATTGTGCGCATGGGACAAAGGCGCTGTTTCCTCATCTAACTATGGGTCATCATGATCCCATTTGTTTTTAGACACACTGTTTTCGGCCAGGTCTTGAATCGTTATTCTGGCAAAAACACTTTCAACAACAGCCTTAGCAGTTCCGTATGCGTTGCTTATGGGGCAGGTGCCATGCTGTCCATATAAATAGCAATTTCTGCCGCAGCTGTCGCAATGATTTAACCTGATCCCGTTTTCCATAACCCAAATGACATCCGCCAGATTGATTGACGAGGGATCTCTTTCCAGACAGTAGCCTCCGCTGCTTCCCTGCGTAGAAGAGATGAGTCCGCTATCTTTGAGCTTTTTCGCAATCGACGTAATATATTTTCCGGGAATGTTCATCTTCTCGGATACTTCCTGTGCAGGGGCCTGACGGCGAACTGCGGCAAGATATACCAGGATGCGCACCGCATAATCCGTTGTGACATTCAAAACCATCTGCTGCCCTCCCTTCAAAAGCGTCTGCGTTTTGCCAACCTGCAAAGCATACAAGCCCTATTATAAATAATTGCTGTGACACAATCGGGAAAGCAGCGGGAACGCAGAGGGACAGATGAGGGAAAGTTGAGGGAAAATAAAAAATTATTTTTCTACTTTCCTTTTCAAACAGCAAAAAGCCCATAGCGGACAGTCAACCTCATGGTCAACGGTCTGCTATGGGCCTGAATTGATTTATGACTTTTATTTTATCTGTTCATCGCTGCTGTCAACGCCAAACATCCGGTTCAGTGCCGCGTTCCGTTCCTCAGCCCAGGAATAACCGCTCATATAAAAGCCCTGGTACAGCTTCTGTGCGGCTTCATCACCGTCTACGGCAAGAAAATAATCACAGGACAATTTTGTAATATCGATACTGCGTACCCCTTTGTCATTGATCAGAATATCCCCACAACCTGCAGATTCCAGCGTTTCTTTTAATCTGGTTGCCAGCTTGCGGTAGCGGTTCAGCTGCTTGTCACCGGCCGGTTCACTCTCCCACAAAAGGCTGATCGCTTCAGAAGCTGAAAGCGTTCCGCCTCTGCGGTCAACAAGTATGGCCAAAAGCTCTTTTGCTTTGGCGCTGGTGAAATACAGCGGCTTATCATGGAGGAACAGGTCAAAGGAGCCGAATGTTCTGGCAAATGCCTTATGCGAGTCGGCGGTTTCTCCGGAGGCCGAAGCCTGCTCCGAACTGGTTTCATCCGCACCCTCGATTTCACCTGTTTTGGTCAGGATAACGAGTGCAGAGGTAGGTGCGCCCTTGGGATTATGGATGATCGTTCCGGTGGTTTCCACAAACAGCCTTGTTCCATCCTTACAGCATACCGTCATCGGCAGGGGGCCGCTGTTTCTACCGTCCTCCAGTTCTCCAAAGAACTGATGAATGACGTCCAGACTTTCTGCTTCAAAGACCCCGCTTTGAAACAGGCTTTCCGGGCAGCTGCGGATCGCGCTTTCTATATCGATACGGGAGTCGCCTCCGGAAACCAGACGCATGGCCCGCGTCTCAATGTTGTATTCCAAAATCGTATGGATGAAGTGATCCACAGTCGTGTGCAGGCTGGTTTCAATCTGTTTCAAACGTTCCTCCGTCATAACCAGCTCGGTAACATCCGTCAGCACTCCGAAGTAGACAGGATTCCCATCGACTTCCTCAAAGTAGGATGCCTGGATGTCCAGAAACCTGCTCTTGCCGTCATATGTAACAACGCTATGGGTAAGTGAAATGCTGTCGCGCTTTCTGACCGACGCATACAATCTGGAAAGCAAAGCCGCTTTGTCCTGCTTCCCAAACCCGTATATGACCGACTTATTGAAAAGCTCATCCGCACTTCCCCCCATGAAATCCAGATACCGCCGGTTTGCGTCTAAAAGATACATATCCCCATTCTTAAACACCCATTTTGCGGTAAAGGAGGGTAGGTTTTCAATCGTCAGTTCATATTGCTTCTGCAATTTCCGCTGCTGCTCCATCTGTTGGGTATTGTCCAGCAAAACCATTGCCATGTGGATATCGTTATCCGTTTGGCTGCGTACCATAACGCATCGGCCTATGTACCAGCGCAGCATGCCGCTGTCGTTGATCATACGGTGCGGAAAGTCTACAATTTCATGTCCGGCTGCGAACTCGGCAAGCAGGTTCTCTCTGGAGAACGCGGACAGAAATGTCTCCCGGTCATCCTCATGGATATGCTTTGCACCGTGCCGGATCAAATCATCATAGGAACCTTCCTCCAAAACACAGCTGAGATCAAAATGATTATAGCTGATAATGTGGTGGGTGTTCTGCGTAAGGTTTGCGGATAAGGCCATGGGAGCCAAAGCGGAAATGATCACCACCGCGCTTTCATGATCCTGCCTGAGATACAAATCTTTCGTGTAGCTTTCCGTAACATCGGCGATCATGCCATGAATACCGATTACCCGGCCGTCGTTGTTGATACGGGGGATCATGGTGATCCGCATGTATATCAGGCCTTTACTGTCAGACTGGAGTTTCAGCGTAATTTCCCCTTTGCGCTTGTTCATCCCGACGCTAATGAAGCATTGCTGCAATGCCTTATCATCAAACTCCGGATGCTGCGATGTCCATTCTGAGGATTGAAAGATATCTTTGGGAAGAGAGCAGCCGAACATTTCAGCAAAGCCGTCCGGAACAAGGAACTCCTGCGTAATCACGTCATAGTCATACATGACACTGTCAAGCGCCGTAAGAATATTTTTGTGAGCAGTCTCCTTCTGCTCATGGATGAGAAGGATCTTCCTGTTCTGACGAATATAAAACACAAGCATGATGCAGACGATAGCGATTGCTGTCAAAAACGCAATCGAGAAAATCCATGTAATATTCTCCGCCTGATCCACATACGCGCTGAACTGCACGTTTGCTACACTGGATGGGATCATGCTGAAAAGCATCCAGTCATTGATGCCGAGGGGAGAGTAAACAAGGTATTCCAATTCCCCGTGATTCACGCGGAATTGTCCGTTGTTTCCTTTTTGCAGATTGGTTAAGATGTGTTCAGCGGACACACCGTCCAGAAGGGTTCCGTCCGTGACAAAATCGAATAGGTTGCTTCCAAATACATGACTTCCGGCATTTTTATTGGAGAGAAGGATGTTGCCCGCAGAATCGGTAATAAAAACGGCTTCCTTTTGATCGAAATAACCGGCCGTGAGCGTAGCATTAAAATCATCCGCATCGATGCAGGCGCATAAAATTCCTGTTAAGTTGTTGCATTTCCGGACGGGGGACGCGATATGGATGTGAGGTCTGGAATGTTCTTCGTCGGGAGGAAGTACCTCTATGGAATCGTATCCCTTCCAACTTGCCGCTTCCTGAAACCATTGTTTATCAGCAACATTCGGCCTTACCGTTCCGTCGTGAGCGATAATGCTCCCGTCCAGATTTGCGTAGCCGATAAATCCATAATGATCGGCAAGCATAATGGAGTTTATCAGATCCAATTCGTTGCGGAAATCAAAGTCCTCTTTCTCTTCAAAGTACAGCGCCAAAGAATGGATTGCCCCATATTCTTCCTGGATCAGTCTGCTGATATATTCCCGATGATTTTCATTTGCGTTGTTCAATTCTGAAAACGCAAGGTCGTCCAGATCAACGCTGCGATTTGTGAGCAGTTGAGCGTGTGCCACAAAAACCACGCTACATAAAATCAGCGCGACAATGACCGAGATAATGATGCCGTCCTTTCTTCTAATTTTACTTCGTATTTTCATGGCGCTTTGCTACCTTTCTTCTCTATAAAACTCGTTTTCCTCACTTAACTTCACAAGCTCAGCGAGATTGACAGCACGGAAGTGATGCTGCAGCATACGATTCATCTCACTGTGCAGATTCTTTATTGCAAGACCACTGCCTGTTTCCGGTTCATCGGCTTGCGATTCGAGTAGCGGTTTGTTGGGTTCCATCGCATGAAAAATATCCCATACAGACAGATTCTCCGAATCCTCGGGAAGAATATAACCGCCATAATGCCCGGGGACGGAATGAAGGAGTCCCGCTTCCTTCAAGCGGGTAGTGATTTTTTTCAAATATCTTTGCGACAATCCGATCCGTTCGGAAAGTGTCGTGGATGAGATTACTTCGCGGTTCTTTGCTACCTCAATCATAATCTGCAGGGCATAATTTGTTGTTGCGTTCAAGACCATATCCAGTACACCTTTCACTCTGAGAAACACCCAACGGTGTCTATATAAGTAGCTGTTGAAATCATAGCACGCCTTATGTGCTTCTGCAATATCTATCGGGACATTTTCTCAAAAAATACTTTCCATCAGAGAACTTCACACTCTAATAGATGCTGTCACGGTTTTTCACTTCTCCATATACTATTCGTAGTGGTTACTTACAAGTAGAGGAGGTGTACGGTTGGACTATAAATCTATCGGACGTAATATAAGACATTTTCGGGAAGCTGCCAATATGTCCAGAGAATCCTTTGCGGAACTGCTGGATATCAGTGTCAGTTATCTAAGCGCGTTGGAGCGCGGAGAGAAATTGCCTAAGTTTGAAACATATATCCGTATTGTCAACACGTTGGGGGTTTCATCTGATGACCTTTTGGCTGATGTCCTGACCGTATCTCACGAATTGAAGGCATCTGAGCTGTCTCTGAAGCTTAAGCATCTGCCCGTCGGGGAGCAGCGCCGGATACTGAATGTCGTTGAAACCATGATTGGCGATGCAACAAAGTAGCTTCCATTAGAGTGTAGTACACTCTCAATAATAACGCAAGTATGGCAGAGGATATAAAGACTTAACTACCGGCAAACCTGCTAATAGGTGTCAAGCCCCAAAATGAAAAATCGGATATCTGAAAATGAGCATAACAAAACAGACCTGCAACAAAGTAAAAATTGCAGACCTGAGGGTTTTATGACTTTGAGGTTTCGTATTTACAGCAGAGTCAAGCGATTTCTTGAGTGTTCAGATATTCTTTTACTCTTGCATAATAAATCCGCAGGAACTTTGCAGCTCCGGCCACAGTATAGACATAGAAATGCTTTCCCTCCGCTCGTTTCTTATCCATGAAGCAGAATACAGAATTGTCAGGGTTTCCGTGAACAAGAATCATGGAGGCGATCTCAAACAGCACCTTACGCAAGTGAGGTGAACCGCGCTTTGAAACATGACGATTCTTTGCATCGAATGTACCGGATTGATACGGTGGTGCGTCCACACCAGCGTATGCAACCAGAGCACCTTTGTGCGAAAAACGGCGGACATCACCAACCTCAGCCATCAACTGCGGTCCTGTGATTTTTCCGACACCTTCCATCCCCATCACCAGCTCATATTCTGGCAGCAGAGAGGCCAGCCGGTTCATTTCTGTGCGGAACGCATGAAGCGAATCATACACGGTATTCAGGCTGATTGCCGCTTGCGTTATCAGCAGTTTTGTACTATCATTTTTGGGAAGCGTGGCAACGGCGTTCCTGGCTGCGGTATGGATTCGTTCGGCATCGGAAGTACTGAATCTGTAACCGGTTCTTTTGCACCATTTTTGGAAGGTGTCTGCAAAAGTATGTAGGGATAAAGCTGCTACGCATTCTTTATGCCAAAAGCGGATCACAAAATCCACCCATTTGACATGGCCCTTTGAGTTCCTGCCTTCATTCAGAAATAACTTATTGGCACCGGGGAATGTCTGATCCAGGAGTGAAATTAAACCGTTTCTCAACATTGTACCGGTGGTGGTTGTCCGCTCATAGAGCCGATTCTGGATCTTCAGCATTTGCCTTGTTTCATCTTCTGCGGAATATTCCCTCAGATCCATCCAGAATGTGAGACCATAATTTGCGATTTTCAACGCATCCGCTTTATCCGTTTTAACCTTGCGCAGTGAATTGTCGCTGAAGTTGTGGATCAGAATCG
>NZ_JBQHTM010000046.1:0-27341 GCF_052065695.1 Intestinimonas sp. HCP28S3_D6 | reverse complement strand
AATGTTTCCTGTTTCTTCATCCCCATACACCACCATTGCGTTGATAGTGTTATTATCCCACATCCGGAGCCTTTATGGTAGTGCGGATTAAATCAGAGATTCCCTAGATAAACATATTTGCAGGCGGAAGGACGCTGTGGAAGATATTTCCGTACACGAAGTGGCCTAGAAATGGAAGATCTCCGAGCGGCTCACCCAAGAGTATTGTACGGAGGGACGTGTCCAAGGAGCGGAAAAATTCGGCGGTGTCTGGGCGATCCCGGCTGACGCCAAACCCATCTACAGGGAGACTATGGAAAGAGTATCGGCATTGTGGAGACCGCCCTGGCCATGCAGACGGAGGCCTTTCCCATCCCTTCCATCTATCTGCACCTGGCGGCCGTGATGGACTACATGAGTTTGAAGCAACCGGATGAGGCCCGGGCCCATCTGCTGGCGGCCAGGGGCCGGACCAACCAGGAGGCCGCCGACCACATGGGCATCGCCCTCAATACCGTCAAGGAATACATTTCCATCACTATGAAAAACCGAACATCCGGCAGCGGAAGGACCTGAAAAAGTATATGCTGCTCTGAAAACGATGCCCGCGGGATTCCGCGGGCCACGTTTTTTATGTAGGCACGCATAGCCGTGTGAAGGCTGTCGTTCAACGACCGGAAAAGGGAGAAGGCGGCCTGCTATTCCATCCAGTCCGCCCAGGACTGGGCGAAGAGGTTGTCCTTCAGGCAGACGAAGCAGAAGGAGCCACTCATGGGGGTCTCGGCCAAATCGAACCGGGCCAGGGTGCCCTGGGCCAACTCCCGCTCCACCACCGGCGCGTACAGGAAGGAGACCCCCAGACCGTCGGCCACCAGGGACTTGATGGTGGAGAAGTCGCTGATGGTGGCCACGCTGGGGAAGCTGCGGAGGGTGCGGTTCTGGCGGCGCAGGGCCTCCTCGAAGATGGCCCGGGTGCCGGAGCCGGTTTCCCGGATGAGGAGCCGCTCCCCGTCCAGCTCCTCCATAGCCACGGTCCGGCCGGCCAGTCGGTGCCCGGGAGAGCAGACACCAAAGAAGGCCTCCTGTCGGCAGAGCCGGGTCTCGTAGCGGCTGCGCTCGAAGAAGCCTTCCACCAGCGCAAAGTCCAGCCGACCGGCCTCCAGGGCCCGCAGGAGGACCTGGGTGTTGTCCACCATCAGGGAAAAGGAGGCCTCCGGGTGGTCCCGGAGGAAGCGCTCCACCTTGGGGGCGATGACGAACTCGCCGATGGTCTTGGAGGCGCCCACCCGCAGGGAGACGGGGGCGGCCGCCGCCATGGCGGCCTCGATTTTTTGGCTGTTGTAAGCCAGGGAGCGGGTGTACTCCCGCAGGCGCACTCCGGCGTCGGTGAGCCGCAGCACCTTCCCCTCGTAGGAGAAGAGCCGACAGCCGTAGTGGTCCTCCAGGTAGTGGATGTGGTGGGTCACCGCCGGCTGGGTCAGACAGAGCCGCTCTGCTGCCCGGGTGTAGTTCATGGTCTCACACAGCACGAGGAAGGTGTTCCAACGGGGGTCTAGCATGAGGCATCACCTATTACACAAATTTATAGCAGCATAAGGATTCTTCATTTTATTTTATCGTGCATCTGGACTATAATCAAGAGCACCGAGCGGAATATTGAGAAAAGAGAGAGAATCCTATGAATGCTGTCAAACGAATCTGGCCGGGCCTGCTGCTCTGCCTCATCCTGTCCATCCCGGGCTATCTGCTGGGCCACCTCTTCCCCGTGGTGGGGGGACCGGTGTTCGCCATCCTGATCGGAATGGTGGTCTCCACAGGCCTACACGACCGGGCATGCTTCCAGGCGGGCATCGCCTTCACCTCCAAAAAGATCCTCCAGTACGCGGTCATCCTGCTGGGCTTCGGCCTGAACCTGTCGGAGATCGCCAAGGTGGGCGCCACGTCCCTGCCCATCATCTGTACCACCATCACCGTCTCCCTGGTTATTGCCTTCCTGATCCGGAAGGGCTTGCACATGCCCAACAACATCTCCGTGCTGGTGGGGGTGGGCTCTTCCATCTGCGGCGGCTCGGCCATTGCCGCCACCGCCCCCGTCATCGGCGCCGACGACGAGGAAATCGCCCAGTCCATCTCGGTGATCTTCCTCTTCAACATCCTGGCGGCCCTCTTCTTCCCCACTCTGGGGGGCATGATGGGGATGACCAACGAGGGCTTCGGACTCTTCGCCGGGACGGCCATCAACGACACCTCCTCCGTGACGGCGGCCGCCGCCACCTGGGACACCCTCCACGGCACCAACGGCGCGGTGCTGGAGTACGCCACCATCGTCAAGCTGACCCGCACCCTGGCCATCATCCCCATCACCCTGGCCCTGGCCTTCTGGCGGACCTGGCAGGTCAAACGGGGGGGCAGCGTCTCCAACGGCTCCTTTGACCTGAAGAAGATCTTCCCCTTCTTCATCCTGTTCTTCGTCCTGGCCTCCATCATCACCACGGTCTCCACCGTGGCGGGCGCCGACCCGGCCCTGTTCCAGCCCTTCAAGGCCCTCTCCAAGTACTTCATCATCCTGGCCATGGCGGCCATCGGCCTCAACACCGACCTGGTCAAGCTGGTCAAGACCGGCGGCAAGCCCATTTTTATGGGGGTGTGCTGCTGGGCGGGCATCACCTTCGCCAGCCTGGCCATGCAGCACCTCATGGGTCTGCTGTAAAATCGTCCATTTGGGAAAACTGATTGTAATATCCGTTATGTGAAAGGAAGGAATTGCATCATGTACGACATCATCATCATCGGCGCCGGCCCTGCCGGCATCAGCGCGGGCATCTATGCGGTGAGCCGGGGAAAAAAGACCCTGGTGCTGGAGAAGGCCCAGGTGGGCGGTATCATCGGCAAGGTGTCCACCGTCACCCACTATGCCGCCATCCAGGCCAAGGAGACCGGCGCCACCTTCGCCCGGCGCATGGAGGAGCAGGCCCAGGGAGCCGGGGTGGAGATCGCCCATGAGACAGTCACCGGCGTGACCCTGACCGGCGAGGTCAAGCAGGTCCGCACCGATAAGGGCACCTATGAGGCCAAGCGGGTCATCCTGGCCAACGGCGGCACCCCCCGCAAGCTGGGCATCCCCGGCGAGGCGGAGCTGGCCGGCAAGGGCATGGGCATGAACGCCGCCCGGGACGGAGCATCCTATGCCGGCAAGAATATTTACGTTGTGGGCGGCGCCGACGGCGCGGTGAAGGAGGCGCTGTACCTGGCCAACTTCGCCAAGCAGCTGACCATCATCCACTTTGAGGACCAGCTGGGCTGCATCCCCGAGTTCCGGGAGAAGGTGGCCGCCGCCGGCAACATCACCCTCCGGCTGGGTTCCCGGCTCCACGGGGTCTACGGCAATGACCAGGTGGAGCGTCTGGAGATCGCTAGCGAGAAGGACGGCAGCATCGAGACCATTGAGGACCCGGGCTGCGGCATCTTCGTGTACGCCGGCGTGACCCCCAACACCGAGCTCTACACCGAATTGACCCTGGAGGGCGGATATATCCCCACCAACGAGAAGATGGAGACCGCCATCCCTGGCGTCTATGCCGCCGGCGACATCCGGGTGAAGCAGGTCCGCCAGGTGGCCACCGCCGTGGCCGACGGCGCCATCGCGGCCATCAACGCCGCCCTGTGATATAGCGAAAAATCAAAAGTGTGCCCCGAGTCGCCTAGGCAGAGCATGCTATCTACTAAAACAGCGGCGCAGGTAAAACCTGCGCCGCTGTTTTGGTCTATTTCCGGCCAAAGAACCGACGGAAAAATCCGCGCTTTTCTAGGGGGACCGGGCCACGGCATATCCGTCCCGGAGCTGCTGCATGGAGCGCTCTCGCTTGGAGGGCACGGCTATGTCAGCAGACAGAGAATGAGGCCGTAGACCACGCTGGCCGAGATGCCATAGGCCAGCACCGGCCCGGCCACGGTGAAGAGCCGGGCGCCGGTACCGGTGATGAGCCCTTCACTTTTGAACTCCAGGGCGGGGGAGACCATAGCGTTGGCAAAGCCGGTGATGGGCACCAGAGTACCGGCTCCGGCGTGCTTGGCCAGATCGTCAAAGCGGCCCAGTCCGGTAAGCAGAGCCGAGGCCAAAATGAGGGTCATGGAGACGGCGGCGCCCGCGCTGTCCTGGGAGAGCCCCGCCCGGCGGTAGAAGCCCAGCAGCCACTGCCCCGCCGTACAGATGAGCCCACCCACGAAGAAGGCCCAGGCCAGATCCTTGGCCATGGGGGAGGGCTTGGCCATCCGGCCCACATAGGCGCAATATTCCTGATTGGTCATGTCCATGGTAGTTCGCTCCTTCCGTTGGGGACAGTTTGCCCCTTGACAGGGAAAAGCATGCATGTTATCATCCTATTTACTAAGTTAGTAATTTAGTAAATTAGTAATACGCCGGGCAAATGCCGGGCGGGAAGAGGAGCGAGAGATGGAAATCCCAACCAACCTGAAGCACAAGCCGGTGATCGTGGCGGAGGACTACGCCCACATCGATGGCCGCACCGCCTACGAGAGCGATGCCCAGGGTCTGTCCCTGGGGCTGGCCCAGTGGAACGACCGGGGCCGGGTGGACATTTCGGCCAAGGTGTGGCGGCACACCGGGGAGAAGTGGTCCCGGCAGTCGGAGGAGCTGCCCCTCCACCGGGTGCTGGACCTGGCCATCCTCACCTGTCGGGCCATGCGATACTTCCGGGAGGAGGGCTACCGCTACCCCAACGGGTACAACAAGGAAAACCCCGTCATTGACCGGGTAGGACTCCAGGGGGACGCCATGACGGTGGCGGTGTGTACCGGCAACGACCACATCGACGGGGACATTGCCCTCTTTCAGGAGGCGCTGGCCCGGGACGGAGAACTGCTGGGAGAGCGCATCCGGGTTTTGAAGGAGCTGGTGGCTGAGCTGTGATGGGTTGACTTTCGGAAGAGGATGTGCTATACTGCCCACGCTTACTCGGAGGGCGAGTCATTCGGCAGAAATGATGAGCCGGATAAGAGGACAGGCTGAGACGCCTGTTTTCTTATCCGGCTTTTTATTTTGCGAGGAGGGGAAGAGGATCATGGACCTTCTGCGGGAAAACGTGGGGAGGCTGTACGGGCGGTACCTGGCCGCGGCCTTTGGCAGCGCCCTCATCAGCTCCATCTACGGCATGGTGGACATGGCCATGGTGGGGCAGTACCAGGGCCCGGAGGGTACCGCCGCTTTGGCGGTGGTGGCCCCCGTCTGGAACCTCATTTACAGCCTGGGCCTCCTCACCGGCATCGGCGGCTCGGTGCTCTTCGCTGCGGCCAGAGGGAGCGGTGTCCAGGGAAAGGAGGGCGAGGACCAGTATTTCACCGCCGCCCTCCTGGCCTCCGTGGTCCTGGCCGCCCTGTGCTGGGCGGTGGTGGCCCTCTTTGACGCCCCCCTCCTCCGGTTTTTCGGCGCCGAGGACACCCTGCTGCCCCTGGCCCAGCGGTATCTGCTGCCGGTGAAGTTCGGCGTTCCCCTCTTCCTCCTCAACCAGATGCTCTCCTGCTTCCTCCGCAACGACGGCACCCCGGGTCTGGCCACCGGAGCCGTCCTGGCCGGCGGCATCTTCAACATTTTTGGGGACTACTTTTTCGTGTTTGGTCTGGATTTCGGCATCTTCGGGGCCGGACTGGCCACGGTACTGGGGGCCCTCATCACCTTCTGTGTCCTCCTCAGTCACTTTTTCTCCCCCAGGAACACCCTGCGTCTGGTGCGTCCCACCCGGCTGGCGGTTCGGCTGGGGAGGATCGGCACCGCCGGCTTCGCAGCCTGTTTCGTGGATGCCGCCATGGGCATCCTCACCATCCTCTTCAACCGGCAGATCATGACCTATGCCGGGGCCGACGCGCTGTCGGTGTATGGTATCCTGGTAAACATCAGCACCTTCGTCCAGTGCTGTGCTTACAGCGTGGGACAGGCCGCCCAGCCCATCCTCTCCACCAACTTCGGGGCGGGGCGGTGGGATCGCATCCGGGCCACCCTCCGCTGCTCCCTGCTGGCCACCGCCGCCTTCAGCCTCTTCTGGACGGCGGCGGCCCTGGGGGCACCCCTGGTTTTCGTCTACATCTTCATGTCGCCCACGCCCCAGGTGCTGGCCATCGCCCCCGCCATCATCCGCTGCTATGGCCTCTCCTTCCTGCTGCTGCCCTTCAATATTTTTTCCACCTATTATTTTCAGTCCCTGCTGCGCCCACTGCCTGCCATGGCGGTGTCGGTGGCCCGGGGGGCCCTCATCAGCGGCCTCCTCATCCTGACCCTCCCCGCCCTGCTGGGGGCGGACGCCCTGTGGCTGGCCATGCCCATCACCGAACTGGTGGTGGCGCTGCCGGTGGCCGCCCTCATGCTGAGGGACACCCGGCAGGGGACAAAAAAGCGCACCCTCAACTGAGGGTGCGCTTTGCGTTATAGGGAAAGTTACTCGCCCTTCACCAGGGCCTCGCCGGCGGTGTAAATGTCGCCGGCGCCCACAGTGAGGATGAGGTCACCGGGCTGGGCCAGCTCTCGGAGGGCGGCGGTGACCTCGGGCAGGGTGGCGTAATACCGGGCGCCGGGGATGCGGTCGGCCAGGTCCTTGGAGGAGATGCCGATGTCGTTGGTCTCACGGGCGGCGAAGATCTCCGCCAGGAGGGTGATGTCGGGCTTTTTCAGCACCTCCACGAAGTCGTCGAAGAGGGCGGCAGTGCGGGTGTAGGTGTGGGGCTGGAAGGCGCAGATGACCCGCTTGTAGCCCAGGGTGCAGGCGGTGTCCAGCAGGGCTTTGAGCTCGCCGGGGTGGTGGGCGTAGTCGTCATAGACCTCAGCGCCGTGGTAGGTGCCCTTGTGCTCGAACCGGCGTCCGGCGCCCCGGAACTGGGCCAGGCCCTGCTCCACTGCCTCCCCGGGCACGCCCAGGGCGATGGCAGAGGCTGCCGCCGCCAGAGCGTTCTTCACGTTGTGGAGGCCGGGAATGGACAGGGACACGTGGGCATAGACCGTATCCCGGTAGATGACATCGAAGGTGGGCAGACCGTCGGTCCAGGTGAGATTGGCGGCGTGGACGTCGCCCTCCTCCAGACCGAAGGTGGTGACGGGGCGGGTCTCACCGGCCAGGGTGTGCATGGTGTTGGCGTCATCCCGGTTGGCGATGATCCGGCCACCCTCGGGCACCAGGTCGGCGAAGCGGCGGAAGGAGTGCTCCACGTCGTCCAGGTCCTTAAAGAAGTCCAGGTGGTCGGCCTCGATGTTCAGGATGACGGCAATGGTGGGGAAGAAGGAGAGGAAGGAGTTGCAGTACTCGCAGCTCTCCAGGATGATGGTGTCTCCCTTGCCCACCCGGTGGCCGGCCCCCAGCAGGGGGAGGGTGCCGCCGATCATCACCGTGGGGTCCAGCCCGGCGGCCATGATGATGTGGGTGCACATGGAGGTGGTGGTGGTCTTTCCGTGGGTGCCGGAGATGCACAGGGCGTGCTTGTAGCCCCGCATGATGGCTCCCCAGGCCTGGGCCCGCTCAAAGACGGGGATGCCCGCGGCGTGGGCGGCGGCGATCTCCGGGTTGTTGTCGTGGACGGCGGCGGTGCGGATGACCAGCTCGGCCTGTCCCAGGTTCTCGGCCCGGTGGCCGATGTGGATGGTGATGCCCAGGCTCCGCAGATGCTCCACAGTGGGACTCTCCCGCATGTCGGAACCGGTGATGACCATGCCGGCGCCGTGGAGGACCTCGGCCAGAGGGGCCATGGATACGCCGCCGATGCCGATGAGGTGGGCACGGCGTCCGGGGGCGATATAGGGACGAATATCCATGTCAGTCATGGGTTTACACACCCTTTTTGGAAGATTATAATGTGGCGTATCGAGGGAAATAGGAAACTGGGGACCCGACCGCCCGCAAAAACGGCCCATTCGGTCCCGGCCGTTGGAGGCCAAGGGCTGAGGGCCTTTGTTTCGTACCCTTCATTATACAGCCATTATAGGCGCTAAGCAAGGAAAAGATACCTGGGAGGGGATAAAATGGAGTGGGAACGGGTACCGGGGCCGGTGAGGACCTGCTGCGCGACCCTGTGGGCGGCGGGGGAGGCGGCCTGTCCCGTGGGGGGCTGTGTCCGGGACAGCCTGCTGGGGCGGATGCCGGGGGACTGGGACGTGGCCACCTCGGCCCGGCCGGAGACCGTCCAAGCCCTCTTTGCCCGCACCGTCCCCACCGGCCTCCGCCACGGCACCGTGACGGTGCTTTTGGACGGCATGTCCCTGGAGGTCACCGCCTTCCGTCGGGAGGAGGGCTATTCCGATGGCCGCCGGCCCGACCGGGTGGTGTTTGGGGTGGGGCTCACCGAGGACCTGGCCCGGCGGGACTTTACCATCAACGCCATGGCCCTCCTGCCTGACGGCACCGTGTCCGATCCCTTCGGCGGCCGGGCCGACCTGGCGGCAAGGCTGGTCCGCTGTGTGGGGGACCCGGAGCGGCGGTTCCGGGAGGATGCCCTGCGGATGCTCCGGGCGGTGCGCTTTGCCGCCCAGCTGGGCTTTGCCATCGAGGAGGAGACTGCTGCCGCCCTCCGCCGGGAGGCGGCGGGGCTGGATCAGGTGTCCGGCGAGCGGGTCCGGGTGGAGCTGGAGAAGACCCTCCTCTCCCCGCGGCCGGAGTTGTGCGCCCTGCCGGTGGAGCTGGGGATGCTTACCCGCTTCGGTGCCCCAGCCCGGCACGTGAACCTGACCGGTCTGGCCGCCCTCCCGGCCACGCCGGAGGAGCGATGGCGGGGGTTTTGTCAAAAAACCGGTCTGGACATTACCACCCTGCCGGTGGAGCGGCGGCTCCGCCGGGCGGTGTTGGCGGAGCGCTCGCCGGTGCCTGCTCTCACCGGCGGAGAGCTGTACGCCATGGGGTTACGGGGCGCTGCCATCCGGGCGGCACTGGATATGCTGAAAAGCCACATTTCTGAATACCCAGAGGATAATACAAAAGAGAAGTTACGAGAAGTTTTAAAAAAGACGGGGCTCTGACGGTGTCAGAGCCCCGCTGCTGTATCCTGATCAGGCGTGGAACAGGGTGACGAAGAGCCGGTAATCCTCCTCCATCTTGGGGAGGAGGGGGTAGGAGTAGCCGTCCAGGGCCCAGTCCACCACCACCCCCCGGAAGTGGCGGAAGCAGAAATCGGCGATCCACTCGGGGGAGTGGCCGGGGGCCAGGATGCCCTCCTCCTCCGCCTGGCGGAAGCACTCCACCATGGCCCGGTAGGTGAACCGGCTGGGGTCCATGCTCTTGGTGCCGGGCTCGGCGATGCGCTGCTGGTAGTAGCGGCCGATGAGCTCGCCGCTGTGCTCCATGAACTGGCCATAGGCCGACAGGAGCCGCCACAGCCGCTGGTCGGGGCTCTCGTCCCCGCTGTTTTCCAACACGGAGCGCATATAGTCATCCAGGGGGGCGAAACCGTACTCCAGCAGGGCCTCCTTGGAGGAAAAGTGATGGTAAAAGGCACCGGTGGTGATGCCGGCAGCCTTACAGATGTCTCGGACGGACACCTTGTCAAAACCCCGCTCCCGCATGAGCTCCAGGGCGGCGTACAGGATTTTTCGCTCCGTCTCCTGGCTCTGGAGCTTTCTCCGCTGGGCATACTCCATGTGTGAGCCTCCTTTCTTCCCGTTGACAAGGGGAATGGGATAGCCTATAATACAAGGTAGCATAACACCGTTATGTGAGACTTTACATGCTGATTATATATCGGGGGCGTGAGCCCTGTCAACAGATGGAGATGATGTCCGAATGGCCCCTCGTAAGATCGCCCTGCTCACCGACTCCTGTGCCGATCTGTCCGCCCGGGCGGCGGAGGAGAACCGCATCCATGTGGTCCCCCTGCGCATCCGCTGCGCCGACGGGGAGTACCGGGACGGCGTGGATATCCACGCCGCCGATATCTATGCCCGGCTGAAGCGGGGAGAGCTGCCCAAGACCTCTCTGCCCACGGGGGAGGATATCTCGGCGGCCTTCGACCGCATTGCCGAGCAGGGCTATGACGGGGTCATCGCGGTGATGCTCTCCGGAGGGCTCTCCGGCACCTATAACATGGTGCGGCTCATGGCGGAGGAGCGGAAGGACCTGGAGATCAAGGTGTATGACTCGGTGAGCGGCTCTCTGGGCATCGGCATTACTATGCTACAGCTGGCCGAGGACCTGCGTGGCGGGGCCTCCTGGCGGGAACTCACCCACAAGCGGGTGCCCCAACTCATCAAAGGGACCACCCCCTTCTTCTCGGTGGATACTCTGGAGTACCTCCAAAAGGGCGGGCGCATCGGCAAGGTGGCAGCGATGGCGGGCACCATGCTCCAGATCAAGCCACTCATCACCTTCGCCGCTGACGGGCAGCTCCAGTCTGTGGCCAAGGTCCGTGGCCGGAAGCAGGTCATGGACAAGCTGGTGGACCTGACGGTGAAGGCCTGCGGCAGCCATAAGAAGTATAACATCGCGGTGGCCAACGGCGGCGCTCCGGAAGAGATGGAGGAGCTGCGGGAGAAGCTGAAGGCTGCCCTGCCCAACTACGACCACATCTGGGACGGTGAGATCGACGGCACTCTGAGCGTCTACATTGGCGACGGTATTCTGGGGGCTGGCGTCCAGGTGCTGGACTGACAGGAAGTGTCCGATCCACATGCAGGGAGAAAAAGGGCCCGCTTCAGAACAGATCTGTTCTGAAGCGGGCCCTTTTTTCAAATAATCAGGTTTCTTCTCCAGTGTGGAGCTGGAACTTGCTCACCAGCTCCTTGAGCAGGTGGGCCTGACTGGACAGCTCTTCGCTGGCAGCGGCGCTCTCTTCGGCGGTCGCCGCATTATTCTGGACCACATTGGCGATCTCATTCACACCCTCCGTGGCCTGACGGATGGACTCCTTCTGACGGGCGGAGTACTCGGCGATGCCCTGGGTGCGGACGGCCACCTGAGAGATACCCTCTGTCACCAGGCGGAAGGACTCTGCGGTCTCATCCACGATCTTCTTGCCGTTCTGCACGGCAGTCAGCGCTTTGGAGATGAGCTGGGCTGTTTCGCTGGAGGCTTCGGAGGTCTTGCTGGCCAAACTGCGCACCTCGTCGGCCACCACCGCAAAGCCCTTGCCGGCATTGCCGGCTCTGGCAGCCTCCACGGCGGCGTTGAGGGCCAGGATGTTGGTCTGAAAGGCGATGTCCTCAATGTTCTTTACGATCTGACCGATCTCCTGGGAAGTGGAGGTAATCTCATCCATAGCGCTGAGCATCTTCTCCATCTTGTGGTCACCGGCCTCTACTTCCTGAATAACCTTGTTGAGCTGAGAATTTGCCTCGTCAGTACTCTGGGTATTGTTATCCACATCCTGCTCAATCTCAGACATCATGGATGCCAGTTCCTGGATGCTGGAGGTCTGCTCTGTGGCACCCTGGGCTTGAGATTGGGCGCCTACAGCCACCTGATTGGAACCAGTGTCCACCTGCTCGGCGGCCGAGGAAATGGTACTCATGGTCTCGGAGAGGTGATCTCTGGTGGAGATCAGACCGGCCTTCAGAGAGGAAAACTCACCGGTATAGTCGCGGACTAGACGGAAGGTAAAGTTGCCTTTGGACATTTCCTGAAGAGCGGCAGTGACCTCCGAGATGTAGTCAACATACAGTCCCAGCCGAGACACCATCTCCTCCAAAGAGGTGTTGACTACGCCAAACTCATGTCCGGCATGGGAGTCGATGGAGACAGAGAGATCTCCTCCAGCGATCTGCTGGGCGACGGTAGCCAAACGATTGAGGGGATGGACCACGCTCTTCTGAAGGAACAGGAAGAGGATGAAGAAGAGAATGACAGAAAAGATGACACATAAAATAGCCAGAGTAATCCCGAGGGTACTGGCGCTGGACATCATGGCCTGTTCAGAGGCGGCGGTGACGACATACCAGCCGCTCTCCGGGATCTGCCGAAACCAGGCGAGATAGGTCTCACCGTTTTCCGTGTAGCTGCCGGTACCCTCCTTCTCCGCGAGGATCTGAGCACCCAGCTGAGCCAGAGAAGCGTTCTCGTCCGAGAGGATGTTGGCGTTGAGCAGCTTGGAGCTGTCTTCGTCGGCAATGTAGACGCCGGAGCCGTCCACCAAAAAGGCCCTTCCACCTGCCACCACATCCAAGGAGACAATAGCTTGCTGCATCTGGGTGAGATCGATGTCCGCCGTGGCCACACCCATAAAGCGGCCGGAGACGTCATAGAAGGGGGCCGAGGAGGTCACCATGGAGATCTGGGCAAAGGCGTCATAGTAAGGGGCGGACCAGACGGAGGACTGAGATGTGCTGGTGACATTGGTGTACCAGTCCTGGTCGGTGTAATAGACGCCATCCCCCAGAGAATAGTTGTCCACATAGACGGGCTGGCCATTTTCACGCATGCAGTAGGGAGAGTAGTACTGCTGATTGGAGCGATAGGCATAGGGCTCAAACCAGATGCCGCCGCCAAAGGTCTCGTCGTTGCTGGCGATGAAGCCAGTCAGAATGTCCTCATAGGAGGCCGCTTCCCAGGCGGCGCCTGTGACGGCGCCCGGTGTACCGTCGGGACCGACGGTCTGCGTGAGGGTGGTCACGGCCTGGCTATGGATGGCTTCTACACTCCTAGCCATGGTCTCGGCCACCATACGGTTGTTGGAAAGAGAATTCTCAATGGATTCCGACGCCACGGAGAGACACTGGGACATCTCATCTTCAACGGCTGCCCTAAGGACGCTCTTAGCGCTGAGATAGCCCATCACGGACAGAATGGCCATGGAAAGAAATACTGCCGGGACCACTATACATAAAAGTGAGGTCAGCACGGAACGATAAGAATGTGTCTTACGCTCTTTTTTTCCCATATACAAATCTCCTTTTCTCTGGGCGTCTTGGGCTAGTCGGATCATTATGTCGGGCTGGCAGGTGGTGTGGGAGGCCAGTATGCGTTCACAAATGATAACAGTCCAGGGGGCGTCCATGTATTGGCCTTTGTGTGGGAGCGCCGCTCCTGGAAAGGCACAAGGAAGGGGATGTGGGCTATGCGTGGACAGGTGGATCTCATCCCCACAGGTCTGATCTCCCTGAGACACAGGGTCAGGCAAACCTTACCACACCTCTTTATCGACAGAAGCAGGAAATAATTAAGAATAAATTGTAAATTTTCGGAGAAAATAGAGGAAAAATCGTAAAAATACAGAAATAAAATACAGATAATTACATTTTATGAATAAGAAGAGAATGCCCGGCGGACATGGCCCGCCGGGCGTGTGTCGGTCATAACATGTGGGTCGGTGGCTATGCCCTGGCTTTTTTTCTCTGACGGATTTTTAGAAGAAGAAGAAGGGCCAGGGCGGCGGTGCCCACCCCAAGGGCCAGCACCCAGCCCTGGGGGCCGGGGGAGGTATGGTCCAGCAGCAGCACCTGTCCCTCCGCCGGTCCCTCCAGTACCAGGTAGCTGCCGTCGGTCTGGGTCTCTGCCAGGCACCAGACGCCGTCTATCAGAACTGCGGCAGCAGGGCGGTCCACGTCCTGAGCCTGCAGGCGCAGGGTGACAGTGCTGCCCTCACAGCCGGTGACGGTGTAGGCGTAGGCGGCCACTGGGGCGTAGCCGGAGGGCACGTTGTCCGGCAGGTCGATCGTCTCCACGGTCAGGGCTGCGTCGGGGGAGAAGGTGCCCTGGGCCAGCAGGACGGGGATGGATTCCCCGGAGGCCAGGGTGGTGACGGGGGCGGAAAAGGAGGCCTCCAGTACCATGGACCGCCGCAGGTCCTGGGTGGGGTAGTCGGGCCAGACGCCGAACTGGCCGTCCTTCTCCGGCGCCTGGGGCACCAGGGAGAGGTCCAGGTCGTCGCCGTAGGAGAAGGGGAGCTCGGCCACGGTCTGACCGTCCACCACAAACCGGTAGGAGAAGGTGAGGAAGTCGGCGGGGATGTAGTCCAGCTGGGAGAAGGCGTCAAAATCCAGGCCCTGGGCCTCGCCGGACACGTCCACTCCGTCTACCCCGGGCAGGTCCTCCAGCAGGTAGCGGTTGCCGGTGAGGGTGCCATCGCGCTCGCCGATGATGGCGCCCAGGGCCTCGCCGTCGCTGTCGCAGCGCACCATGGCCCGACAGTCGGTGAGGTCGCCACCCAGGCCGGTGATGCCGCCCAGCCAGCTACCGCCGGTGAGGTCCACCAGGGCGGCGCACCGGGTCACGGCCCCCTTGGTCCGTCCTGCGATGCCGCCGCAGTAGTCGGTGCCCGTCTCCACGGTGCCCCGGGCGGCGCAGTCCAGAATGGCCCCTGCCTCACACCGGCCGGCGATGCCGCCGCCGCAGTCGTTCATCACGGTGACGGAGCCGTCAAAGCGGCAGTCCCGGACCACTGCACGGAGGGTGGCGTAGACGTCGGTAAGAAGCTCCATGTCCTCCAGACTGAAGGTCTCCTCCGGGTCGGAGCCCAGCTCAGTGGCCACGGTGCCCACGATGCCGCCGGTGTTGGAGTCTCCCTCTACCGCAGCGGAGACGGTGCAGCCCCGGACCAGGCCGGGGCCCTCGGTGACCTCTTCGGCCAGGTCAGAGACAGTGAGCTCGGGCTCCTGACCCAGGTCGTAGATGGCCTGGCGTACCTGGTCCAGAGAGCCAATGATCTGATTGGCGGTGGCGTTGAGGGCATCGTTGTCGGTACCGGCGGCCTGGGTCATCTGGTCCACCTGATCCCGGATGATGGTGAGCTGGGCGTCGATGTCGTCGGCAGCCGATTGAGCCTTGTCGCCCAGGGTGTCGGAGTAGTCCTTGAGCAGGTCCCGAATCTGGTCACTGCCGGTGCCCACTGCATCTACATCAGACGAGACCTGGCCGGAGAACCGGTCGGCGGCGCTGAGCAGGTGGTCAGCGGCGGCGTAGAGGGCGTCGGCGGCCTGATTGGCCTGGGTTTTGGCTTCGCCCAGACGGTCAGAGGTCTCATCACTGATGTTCTTCCACTGGCCGGTAAGCTCATTGGCCAGTCGGAAAATGGCGGCGGTGGCGTCCCCGATGTCGGACAGGGGGCCCCGGGGATCCGGCGAGGGGAAGGGCAGCTCCAGCGCCCCGAGGAAGTCCCCCGAGGCCACCAGCTGGGCCACCTGCTGGAGGTAATACTGGAGATTTTGCACCTCCTGCTCCATCCGGGTGAGGGCATTTTGGATGGCTGTGCCCTGACGGTGGATGTCATTGGCGGTGTCGTCCAGGGCTTCGATGGCCTGGGAGAGTCCGCTGTCCGCGCCGGAGAGCATGTGGTCCAGGGCGACACGGAAGTTGTCTGTCTCCTTCAGAAGGGTATCCAGGTCGTCGTCAACGGTGGACTGAAAGTCGTCGGCATTCTGGTGGAGCCGGTCCAGGGCATCGCTGATATCCTGGGTATAGCCGTAGAGCTGGTCAGACATGGCCTGAAAATCCTGGTGGCCTTCCGTGCCCGCGTCATGGGTGCGGTCCTGAATCTGGCCCATAGCGTCCTCGATGACCTGGGCGTCGGCCACCCCCCGGGTGGTAATGTCGTTGACCTGGTCCACAAAGACGGACATCTGGTCAAAGAGCACCGCCAGGCTGTCGTTGAGCCGGTCCATGGGGGAGGGGCCGTAGGTGAGCTGTGTGTTGGGCTCGAACTGGCCCACGATGCCGCCCACGTCCTTGCGCCCCTTGACGGAGCCGGTGTTGGCGCAGTCCAGCACACTGCCGGACTGGAGACCCACGATACCGCCCATGTTGTAGCCCAGGTGGGAATAACCCACGGCGCCGGAGTTGCGGCAGCTCTGGATGGTCCCCCGGGAGAGACCGGCGATGCCTCCCACGCTGGTGGGCGGCTCCTGATCGGCGGCGGTATCGATCTCGCCGCTGTTGGTACAGCTGCGAAGGGCGCCCAGATTCTGACCGGCGATGCCGCCAGCGTTGGTGGTGCCGGAGATGGTGGCGGTGCTGGCGCACCCATCGATGGTGCCGCTCTCGCCGTTGAGGCCTACCAGACCGCCCACGTCCTGGACGCCGGTGGCGGCGCCTTTGGCGGTACAATTTTGGATGGAGCCGTAGTTCTCTCCCGCCAGGAGACCCACCTGACACGCGGTGCCGCCGGGGGCCACGGCCCCCTCCACGGTCAGATTGTCCACCACGGCGGTCTCGGTGAGGGTGCGGAAGAGTCCCAACCGGGAGCCCTTTCCGGTGAGGGAGAAGCCCTGGATGGTATGGCCGTTGCCGTGGAAGGTGCCCTGGAAGATGGGGATGGCGGCGAAGCCGCTGCCGCTCAGGTCGATGTCGGCCTCCAGGGATACGGTGAGGCCCTGGGACCAGGTGTCACTGGTGCAGTTCTGGGCGAAGGTGAGAAATTCCTCCCGGCTGTGGATGACCAGGTCGGGGGCGGCCGCCAGGGCGGGGAGAACCTGGCCGGAGAGGAGGAGCCCCGCCAGCAGCAGGGCGGCAAATCGTCTGAACTGTCTCATGTCTTGTCTTCCTCCTGGGAGCGGTCGGGCTCCTGGTATTTGCTTTCGATGAGGGCGTCCACACTGCCGTGGATGACCCCTTTGAACTCGCCGTCCACGAAGCCGGCCACATGGCCCCGGACGTGGCCGTCCAGGCGCATGGTGCCCTGGTTGAAGCGCTGTTTCCGGTCCCGGTTGAGGGTGATGGCGGTGCGCTCGATGAGGGCGTCGCCCAGCACGAGCATCTGGGGCAGCACCGTCATCACCAGGAAGATGGAGGTGACGGTGCCCCGGCCCAGGGCCTGGCCCACGGAGCCGATGGTGGCGTCGGTGGAGATGCTGCCGATGAGGAAGCCGGCCACGGCCATGATGGTGCCCGAGGTGAGCACGGTGGGGAAGCTCTGGCTCAGGGCGGCCACAGCGGCCTCCTTCCGGCCCATGGCGCCCTTGAGTTCCAGGTAGCGGTTGGTGATGACGATGGCGTAGTCGATGGTGGCGCCCATCTGGATGGAGCTCACCACCAGATAGCTCAGGAAGAAGAGATTGGTGTCGGTGAGCACGGGGATCGAGAAATTGATCCAGATGGAGCCCTGGATGGTGAGCACCAGCAGGATGGGGAGGCCGGCGGACTTAAAGGTGAAGAGGAGGATGACCATGACGAAGAGGGCGGTGAGTACGCTGATCTTCATATTGTCCCCGGAGAAGGAGCTGGCCAGATCGAAGGCGTTGGTGGAGTTGCCCACCAGGATGACGTCATCGCCGTACTGGGCCTGGGCGATGGCGCGGATCTGGTCCAGCAGGGCATAGGTCTCCTCCCCCTCGGTGGGGATGTCGGCCACGAAAACCAGCCGGGACCAATTCTCGCCCCGGAGCTGCTCCAGACCCAGGTCCAGCTCCTCCCGGAGGTCCTCCACCTTCTCCTCCTGGTCGCCGGTGAGGTTCACCACTCCCTTGTCCTTCTGCTCCAGCAGGAACTCAAAGACGTCGATGAGGGGGACGGCGTAGTCGTTGGGGTTTTGGAAGATGGCGCCGTACTCCTCCACGCTCAGGCCGTAGGCCTGGTAGAGAAGACGGCAAAGCTCGATGTCCACCCCGGCCAGCTCGGAGAACTGCCGGGGGGTGAGGGCGTCGGTGAGGACGCGGCCGTCCTCCACCTCGATGTTGGCAAGACCGGTGGCCGAGGTGACCGGTCCCAGGGCCTCCACCTGCTGTAAGACCATTTTTTCCTTCTCATAATCCCCCCGAGGGACCAGAACGGCGATGGTGTTCTTCTTGCCAAAGGTGTCGGTGACCTTCTCGTCGGCGATGCGCCAGTCGGGCTTGTTGTCAAAGTCGGCGTCGTTGGTGTCAAAGACGTATTCGCACTTGCTGGAGAGGACGGCGCCCGCCACCAGCACCAACAGGAAGATGGGGGGGAGGATGTACCGCAGCTTGACCACGCCCCGGCCCCAAAAATCGATGTTGGGCACCAGATTTTTGTGGCGGGTCCGCTCGATGGGGCGGCTGAAGAGCATGAGAAGGCCGGGCATCAGGAGGAACACGCACAGCATGGAGCACACAATGCCCTTGGCCAGGACGATGCCCATGTCGAAGCCGATGCGCAGCTGCATAAGCATGAGGGCCACCAGGCCCGAGATGGTGGTGAGGCTGGAGGAGGAGATCTCCACGATGGCCTTGCTCAATGAAGCGATGTCGGCCTCACGGGGGTCCAGTCCGTTGTCCCGCTCCTCCATGTACCGGTGGCAGAAGATGATGGCGTAGTCGATGGCCAGGGCCAGCTGGAGCACCACGGCGATGGAGTTGGTGATGAAGGAGATGGTACCGAAGATGAAGTTGGTGCCCATGTTGAGCACCGCCGCCGCAGCGAAGACGATGAGGTAGACGGGCACCTCCATGTAGCTCTTGGAGGTGAAGAGGAGGACCACCACGATGACGGCGGCGGCAATGGCCAGAATGACCGTCATCTCCTTCTGGAGGCTGGCCGACTCATCCCGGCCCACCTGGGTGGAGACATATACGTCATAGCCCTCCAGGGCATCCTGGACGGCCTGAAGGGCGGTGACGGCCTCAGGGTCGTCTTCAGGGGCGTCAAAGGTGACGGAAAAGAGGGCGGCGGAGTCGTGGTAGTGGTCGTTGGTCTCGTCAAAGGTGACGCCGGAGACGCCGGGCAGGATCTCCAGCTTGTGGGAGAGGTCCCAGGCCGTGTCCAAGGGGATGTTGGAGACCATGACCTCGGCGGAGCCCAGGGTGACGAACTCTTCGTCCATGAGGGTGAGTCCCCGGCGGGTCTCTGTCTCCGGCGGGAGATAGGAGGTGATGTCGTTGTTGATCTCTACCTTATTGATGGAGGCGGCACAGAAGAGAAAGGCCGCCAGAAAGACGAGATAGAAGGCCTTCCGCTTGTCGACGATGAAGCGGGAGAGCTTGGTCATAAAGGTTTCGGTGTGCTTTTCCTGGTCCATAGGGGGTCCTCCTGATCAGAGTGCTGGGATGAAGCGCTCCAGATGGGCGATGAGGTGATCCACGGAGACGGGGTCGTCGCTGTCCAGCCACCAGCGCAGGAGGGACAGCATGGCGCCGGTGTAGAACCGGGCAGTGATGCAGGGGTCAGAGTCGGGGAAGGCGGCGTGGAACCTGGGGTGGGAGAGGAGCTGTACCAGGTCCTCCGCCGCCCGGTCCTCCAGCATGTGGGCGTCAATGTCGGCGCCGCTGCGCAGGCAGGAACGGTAGAAGGTGCGCTTGGACTGGAAGAAGTCCAGCACGTTTCGGGCGGCGGTGAGGAAGTAATCCCGGGCCTCCCCGGACCAGTCTTTGGGCAGACAGGTCTCCACACATTGGCGCTCCACGCCCAGGAGCAGATAGCGCAGCAGCTCCTGCTTGTCGTTGAAGTGGGCGTAAAAGGTGGTGCGGTGGACCATGGCCCGCTGGCAGATGTCGGTGACGGAGAGGGACTGGAAAGTCCGTTCCGCCAGAAGCTCTTCCAGCGCCCGTACCAGGGACTGCCGGGTCCTGCGCTGCCGCAGGTCCAGGGTCTCGTCTTCTGCATGGGTCATGTGACATACCTCCGATGTCTGCCGCCGGGAATTTAGCGGCCCGGCGCGTTGTGTGGATTATCATACGCCAATAAACTACATATGTCAAGATAAAAGACAAGCGTAGTTTTTAAAAAGGAAAAAAGTAGGCCAATGCCACAGAAAATATTGTCTGAGCGCTTGTATTTTTTTCTGGGATGCACTACAATAGAGCGCGACAATTTAATAATGGGAGAAGAAGTTATTTTGTTGTAACGCTGTCCCACGGGACAGTGGAAGGAGAATCGGCAATGAAAAAACGGATTCTTGCAGTTTTCCTGGCGGTGGCCGCCCTGGCGTGTTCACTCAGCGCATGCGGAGGAGCAACGACTCAGACGACCGCCCCCAGCGACGAAACTACGCCTTCTTCCGGGGCGCCCCACGCCAATGAACTCAACGTGGGAATCGCCCAGGACCTGGATGATAGTCTTGACCCGTATCAGATGACGGCCGCAGGAACTAGAGAGGTCATGTTCAACGTCTTCGAAGGGCTGGTAAAGCCCGACTCCAGCGGGAACTATGTCAACGCTGTTGCCTCCGACGTGTCCGTGTCGGAGGATGGTTTGACTTACGTGTTCACCCTGCGTGACAATGTGGTCTTCCACAACGGCGCTGTGTGTACCCCCGACGACGTGCTCTATTCCTTTGAAACCTGCGCCGCTACCTCGGTGACTTCCGCCGTGGTAGAGGCGCTTTCTGCTGTCACGAGCATGACGGTGGACGGCAATCAGATCACCATGGTCCTGAGTGCCCCGAACAGCGATTTCCTCAGCTATGTGGCCAGCGTGTACATCGTCCCCGCCGGCTACACCGAGCAGGCCACCCAGCCTGTGGGCACCGGCCCCTTCAAGTTCGTCTCCCGCAGCGTCCAGGAGAACATCATCCTGGAGAAGCACGACGAATACTATGGGGAGCCCGCCCATCTGGACAAGGTGACCTACAAGATCTACGAGGATAACACCGCCCTCTTCACCGCCCTGGACTCCGGCGCTCTGGACCTGGTGGCCCACCTGACCATCGACCAGGTAAACAACCTGAGCAACGGCTACCAGGTGCTGGAGGGGACCATGAACCTGGTGCAGGCCCTCTACCTCAACAACGCCGTGGAGCCCTTCACCAATGAGAAGGTGCGCCAGGCCCTGTGCTACGCGGTGGATGTGGACGCCATGATGGAACTCACCGCTGAGGGCCACGGCACCAAGGTGGGCTCCTCCATGTATCCCGCCTTCACCAAGTACTTTGACGCCAGCCTGGCCGACGCCTATCCCTATGACCCCGAGAAGGCCAAGGAGCTGCTGACAGAGGCGGGTTATCCCGACGGCTTCTCTTTCACCATCACCGTGCCCAGCAACTACCAGCCCCACGTGGATACCGCCACGGTGCTGGTGGAGCAGCTGGCTGCCGTGGGGGTGAAGGCGGAGATCCAGCTGGTGGATTGGAACACCTGGGTCAACGACGTCTACGGCGCTCGGAACTTCCAGTCCACCGTGGTGGGCTTCGACTCCAGCACCCTCAACGCCAGCGGCATGCTGGCCCGGTGGGTGAGCGACAACGACAAGAATATGATCAACTACAATAACCCCGACTACGATGCCGCTTACGCCGCCGCCCAGGCCACCGTGGATGATGCCCAGCAGACCGCCTATTATAAGGAGTGCCTGAAGATCCTCAGCGACACCGCGGCCAACGTCTATCTTCAGGACCTGGCCGACTTTGTGGCCATGCATCCCGATCTGAAGGGGTATGAGTTCTATCCCCTCTATGTGCTCGACATGTCCAAGCTGTACTTCGACACGGCCGCCTGAGTTCCGGCCGGGTCCCAAACCTGAAAGAAAGGAGGCGGGGAGATGAAATATGTAGCGAAAAAATTCCTCACTCTCATTATTACATTGTTCATCGTTTCGCTCCTCGCCTTCCTTGCTTTCCAGATCATCCCTGGCGACCCCACCACCAAGCTCCTGGGCACCGAGGCCACCGAGGAGGCCAAAGCCGAGCTCCGGGCGGAGCTGGGGCTGGACCGGCCCATCCCGGTGCGCTACCTGGACTGGCTCACCAGCTTTTTGCAGGGGGATATGGGAGAGAGCTACAGCTACCACATGCCGGTATCTGAAATGCTGGGGGAGAAGCTGGTCATCACCTTCTGCCTCACCATTCTCTCCTTTGTCATTACCATTGTCATCTCCATCCCATTGGGCATCCTGGCCGGCAGCGTCCGCAGTGGCTGGCTGGACTGGGTGATCACCGCTCTGGACCAGGTGGTCATGAGCGTGCCCTCCTTTTTCATCGGCATCCTCTCCTGCTTCTTCTTTGGGATCATCCTGAAGATATTCACCCCCGGTGATTTCGTCTCCTATACCCAGGACTGGGGGGCTTTTTTCAGCTATCTCATCCTGCCCGCCCTGTCCATTGCCATTCCCCGCATTGCCATGACGGTCAAAATGCTCCGCAGCGCCATCCTCCAGGAGTCGGGCAAGGACTACGTCCGTACCGCCCGCAGCCGGGGCGGCGACCGGGGCGGTATCCTCCGCCGCCATGTGCTCAAAAACGCCCTCATTCCGGTCATCACCTTCCTGGCGGTCTCCGCCGCCGAGATCATGACCGGCACCATCATCATCGAGCAGGTCTTTACCATTCCCGGGGTGGGCCGGCTCCTCCTCGCCAGCATCTCCAACCGGGACTTTCCTGTGGTCCAGGCCATCGTGGTCATCATGGCCGCCTGGATCGTCATCGTGAACTTTGTGGCCGACCTTCTCTACCAGCTGGTAGATCCCCGGCTCAGACTGCGCTGAGGAGGTCAATTTGAATATGAAAGCAAAAGGGAATCCCTTACTCTATATCGGCGGCGCCATCAGCGGGGTGATGGTGGCCCTCATCCTCGTGGGCTACGTGTGGACCCCCTATGGCCCCACCGCCATGGACGCCTCCGCCAAGAACCAGGCGCCCTCCCTGCTCCACCTGCTGGGTACCGACAACTTCGGCCGGGACATTTTCAGCCGGGTCCTCAGCGGCGCCGGCACCTCCTTCCTCATCGCCGTGTGCGTGGTGGCCATCGGGTGTGTCTTCGGTATCCTCATCGGCAGCCTGTGCGGCTACTACGGCGGCCCTGCCGACGTGATCCTCACCCGGGTGTGCGACTCCATCACCGCCTTCCCCAGCATCCTGCTGGCTCTGGTGGTGGTGAGCATCATCGGACAGGGCACCTACAACGTGATCTTCGCCCTGGGCATCCTCTTCATCCCCAGCTTTGCCCGTATCGTCCGGGGAGAGTTCGCCCGGTGCCGGGACCTCAACTACATCCGCTCTGCCCGGCTCATGGGGGTGGGAAATGTGCGCATCCTGTTCTCCCACATTCTGCCCAACACCATGCCGGTGCTGCTGAGCGCCATTACCATCGGCTTCAACAACGCCATCCTCAGTGAGGCCAGCATGAGCTTTCTGGGCATCGGCATCCAGCCTCCCTACGCCAGCCTGGGCTCCATGCTCAGCGACAGCCAGACCTACCTGAACAGCGCCCCCTGGTATGCCCTCAGCGTGGGCGGCACCATTGCCCTGCTCATCCTGGGCTTCAGCCTCCTCAGCGAGGGGCTCCAGCGCCGGGCCCAACAGGGCAGGGAGGTGTGACCATGGGAAAGCTTTTGTGTGTCAACGACCTGCATGTCCGTTTCCTCCGCTCACGGGAGGGTCGCTATGCCGTGGACGGGGTCTCCTTCTCTCTGGACGGGGGGGAGATCCTGGGCCTGGTGGGGGAGTCGGGCAGCGGAAAAACCGTCACCGCCATGAGCATCAGCGGCCTGTTGCCCCGGCGGCTGGTGGAGGTACGGGGCAGTATCTCCCTGGCAGGGAAGGAGCTGCTCCAGTGCGGAGAGGATGAGCTGCGCCAGATCCAGGGAAATGACCTGTCGGTGGTCTTTCAGGAGCCCATGACCAGCCTGGACCCCCTCATGCGCATTGGTCCCCAGGTGGAGGAGAGCCTACTCCTCCACACCAAATTGAGCCCCCAGGAGCGGAAGGAGCGGGCCCTGGAGGCCATGGCCCAGGCCGAGCTCCCCGACCCGGCGGAGCTCTATGCCAAGTACCCCCATGAGCTCTCCGGCGGTATGCTCCAGCGGGTGATGATCGCCGCAGCCATCATCTCCCGGCCCAAGCTGCTGCTGGCCGACGAGCCCACCACCGCCCTGGACGTCACCATCCAGGCCCAGATCCTCTCCCTGCTGCGCAAGCTCAACCGGGAGCAGGGCATGGCCATCCTCTTCATCAGCCACGACCTCCACGTGGTCCGCAAGCTGTGCGAGCGGGTCATCGTCATGCAGGGGGGACATCTGGTAGAGGAGGGCCGGGTGGAGGACATCTTCCGGGCCCCAAAAATGGACTACACCAAGCGGCTCATCTCCGCTATCCCCACCAGGGACCGGAAACTCATCTGACAGGAAAGGAGGTTCACAGCATGGAGACAGAGCCGGTACTAGAGGTGCGCAACCTCAACAGCTATTACAGCATGGGCCGCTCCATTTTCGGGCGTAAGACCGCCCGGAAGCAGGTCCTCCATGATGTGAGCTTCCTCATTGACAACGGGGAGATCCTGGGACTGGTGGGGGAGTCGGGCTGCGGCAAGACCACCCTCTCCCGGACCATCCTTGGCATGCTGGACGACTATGGTGGAGGCTATGACGGGGAGATCATCCACCACTCTGAGCGGCCCCAGATGGTTTTCCAGGACCCCTTCAGCAGCCTGAATCCGGCCCATACCGTGGGTTGGATTTTAGAGGAGCCCCTTCGGGTGGCCGGCGGCATGACCGCTGAGCAGCGCCGGGCGGCGGTGGAGGAGATGCTGGTGAAGATCGGCCTGGGCCCGGAGTTCGTCGGGCGCCGGCCCTGGGAGCTCTCCGGCGGCCAGCGCCAGCGCATCTCCATTGCCAGCGCCGTCATCACCCACCCCAAGCTGATCTTGGCCGACGAGCCGGTCAGCGCTCTGGATGTTACCATCCAGGCCCAGATCCTCCGGCTGCTGGTGGACCTCAAAAAGGAGTACGACCTGAGCTACCTCTTCATCAGTCACGACCTCAACGTGGTCTACCAGATCTGTAGCCGAGTCATCGTCATGCAGAAGGGGCGCATCGTGGAGGAGAACACGGTGGATGAGCTCTTCGCCCACCCCCAGCACCCCTATACCCGCCAGCTGCTGGAGGCGGCAGAATAAAGTTTTCTCAGACAAAAAACCGCGGAGCCGAACAGGTATCCCAGCATAAGAACAACAAACCGATTTTGCGTATCGAAACAAAGGCGCCTACGAATTTTTCGTAGGCGCCTCTATTTTCATGAGACCCCAGTTGTTTGCATCGAAACTTCATGATTTCGTGATTTTTATTTGTCTTTTAGAGCCACACCTGTTATACTGGAAAATAGAAGAAATTTAGGAGGTGCAGGATGGCTATCAGCTATAATCGGCTGTGGAAGCAGCTGATCGACCATGGTTGGAGCAAGACTGACATGATGCACCGTGCAAACATCAGCACCAATGTGTTAGCGCGATTGAGCAAGGGCGAGCCGGTCTCGATGGACAGCATGGAAAAAATCTGTACTGTGCTGGGGTGCAACATCGGAGACGTGATGGAATTTATTCCCGATACAGAAAACGGAGGAACAAACCCATGATAACAGGCGTGATTAAAAATAAAGTAGACAAAATCTGGACTGACTTGTGGGCGGGCGGCATCACCAACCCCCTCACCGTCATCGAGCAGATGACCTATCTCATGTTTATCCGCTCTCTGGACGAAAAGGAGCTGGAGACGGAAGAATTTGAACACATGACCGGCGAGCAGATGGACAAAATTTTCCCCTCGTCTGCTGTGGGGCAGTCCATGCGCTGGAGCAAATTCAAGAACAACGACCCCCGGGACATTTACGATGTGATTTCCCGGCTGGTGTTCCCGGCCATCAAGAACATGAAGCACGGTCATCTGCCGGACTTCAACGACAAAGGCGAGCTGGTAGAGCTTACCGATGAGACCGAAGACGGCCCCCAGAACGAGAGCGCCTTTGCCCGCTACATGAGCGACGCCATGTTTCTGATTCCCACCCCCCAGGTGTTACAGAAAATTATCACCGGGCTGGACGACCTGTATGAGCACGACATTTCTGACCGGGATATGCAGGGTGACCTCTACGAGTACATGCTGAGCAAGCTGTCCACCGCCGGGCAGAATGGGCAGTTCCGCACCCCCAAGCATATCCGGGAGATGATGGTGGAGTTATTGCGGCCCACCCCGGACGATACCATCTGTGACCCGGCCTGTGGCACGGCGGGCTTTCTGGTGTCCGCTTCCGAGTACATCCGCCGTTACTATGAGGACACCATGACCACCGAACAGTGGGCGCACTTTGCCGGGGACGCGTTTACCGGCTTTGACACCGACCGCACCATGCTGCGCATCTCCGCCATGAACCTGATGCTCCACTCCATCAGCCACCCGGATATCGACTACCGGGACAGCGTGTCCAAGCAGAACCAGATCAGCGACCAATATACCATGTGTCTGGCCAATGAGGCTGTTATTTGTGGACTAACACCAGAAAAAGCCCGTAATTTCAAGGAATTTGCGGCATGAGCCCTTGCATTTGGGCAGTGCCGAAACTGAATAGCTGATGTTGTACTGGGAGTAAGCGATGGACGCTTAGCCCATTTTTTATTGCCAGAATTGAATATGAACACGCCTTGCGCGTCTGTCTCTCCCTCCGGGGAGAATGCCTTTTACGGCTGGACAGACGCGCTTTTTTTGTACCCATTTTCAGGAGGATGAACGCTATGACAGATTACTGCGAAAACGGCAAGCCGAAGGACTGCCGGTACTGTTACTACTACGGCAGACACGGCTGTATGCTGAAGGTCTGCTATTATGACCGGCCTAAGCCGGAAACGAAACCCGTGAGCGAATGCGATGACTGCCCGTATGGCAAGTGCGGACCGTGCATCGGCTGGTGTACGAAGGAGATTCTTCGCTCGCTTGAGAGGGGGCGCGCCAAGTGACGCTGGATTATTTCTACGGTGCCCAGGCAGATCAGTTTGCCTTTTACCGCATCCCCAAGGCGCTGTTTACTGATGAGCGCTTCAAGTCCATCTCAGCCGAGGCCAAAATCCTCTACGGCATTCTGCTGGACAGGATGAGCCTGAGTCGTAAAAACGGCTGGCTGGACGAACAGGGGCGCGTATTCATCATCTTCACGCTGGAGGAGGTCATGGAGGCTATCGGCTGTGCCGATCAGAAGGCCACCAAGCTGCTGAACGAGCTGGACAGCAAAGCCGGCCTCATAGAGCGCAAGCGGCAGGGACTGGGCAAGCCCAATCTCATCTTCGTCAAGAACTTTGTGGATAACTCCGCCGGCAGCATACCGCCTGCACCGGAATCACGAATCAAGACTCGTGAAAATCACGATTCAGCAGACGTGAATTTCACGACTCCGGAATCCCGAAAATCACGAGGAAGTAATACTGATTCAAATTATACTGATTTGAGTCAGACTGAAACCTATCCTTTCCCTTCCGGTCAAGCAGGCGGTCACGGTCAGGCACCTGTGGATATAAGGACAGCGCCGATACCATCATCGGCAACTGCGATACATCCCTGTTCCTGGGCGGCAAGGAGCCGACCACGCTGAAGGAGCTGAACCAGACGCTGGGCAAGGAAACTATTGATACCTTCAACACCGGCGAGAGCCGCGGGCGCGAGGTCAGCCACAGCCTGAACTATCAGAAGCTGGGCAAAGATATGCCATACTTGTTGATGAAGAGTTCAGCTGCCTTGAATTTGACATGAACAGGGACACGATCAGCTGGATTCGGAGAAAAATCGAATACAGGAGGTCGCTTA
>NZ_JBQHTM010000045.1:0-29519 GCF_052065695.1 Intestinimonas sp. HCP28S3_D6 | reverse complement strand
GCAGATAAATAATGGCTATTTTGCACTGAAATCACCTTAACCAAGCGCAAATGGCGGCTAATACATTGAGTAGAAACAGGATAAAGGCTTTTATTCAGAGGTTCCCTAGATGAATATGTGAGACCGCTTCTCCATTCTCACGGCGGTGATATAGAGGTCCTGGAGTTTACGGCCGACGGCCTGCTTCGTTTTCGGCTCATGGGGCAGTGCGCAGGCTGTCCGGCCGCCGACCTGACCACAGAGGAGCTGATCCATACGGAGCTCACACAGCGGCTGCCTCAGGTCAAAAAAGCGGTTTTGGTGCGCGAAGTGAGTCCTGATCTGCTGGAACAGGCCAGAAACATCCTCCGAAATCACCATGTCTAATCCGCTCAGAATTGGGGTTCGCTACTGCGGCGGGTGCAACCCACGGTACGACCGGGTCTCTTTTGTAAAACAGCTGGAGACAGCACTCCCCGAGATCCGTTTCCTCCCCGTGCAGCCGGGAGAGACATATGCCGCTGTATTGTTGGTGTGTGGCTGCCTGAGCCAATGCGTCAGCTGGGAACTTCTCCCCGTGCCGCGAGAGCGGGTCATCTGTGTCAGATGCCATCAGGATCTTGCCATGGCAATAGAACAGCTGCAAAAAATGACAGCGGTTGTTCGGGCGCATTCCATTTAGCACAAAAAACGTGTCTGGCCCTCCAGGGCCAGACACGTTTTTTTGTGCTCAGTCCTTGCATCGCAAGGGTTGGCATCTCTCATATTATATGATCTCTCGGTTGATATTCTCATTTTGCTTGGTGATCAGAGTTCCATTTTTAGAATCCTCAATCAACATATCTAAAAAACACCGTGTCATGGGAGGAAGTTTCTTATCTCCTCTCCATACCACGTTGATATCGCGTACAAACCGCTTGTTAATGTCCAGTTCAACCGGGACGACACTGTTGATGTTCAAAAATCCAGAGGTCGGAATAATCGCAATCCCCTCTCCGGCAGCCACCATACCGATCACGCCATAATCATTATAAGCTTCCATGACGATGTTGGGCTCAAAACCATAGGGCGCACACAAATCATAAAGCAGTCCGTTCGTGCCGCGTCTGCTGCGGATATAGACGATAAAGCGTTCATTTTTCAGCTCTGGAATGGATACCTTTTCCCGTTTCGCAAATGGGTGGTTCTTGGCAACGATCAATCCCACAGGTTCCTCGTAGAGGGTGTATTTCTTCAGGGGCATATATTCATTTATGGGTTCAAAATTGCTGCACAATCCCAGCTCCGTCCGTTCATGGAGCACGTCCTGTAGGATGGACGTCGTGTAGTGATATTGCGGGGAAAACTTACAAGTGGGCGCGATACGCCGGAAGCGCATGATCTCTTCCGGCAGGAAAATGGCATACATGGAAAACAGCGCACTGATACAGACAGTGTCATTTTCCACATCCACCATATGACGCACAGCAGCGATTCCTTTCTCGACCTCATCCACCGAGCGCTTTACGTATTCATAGAACATTTTGCCGTAGGGTGTAAGAGAGACGTTCCTGCCATCCTTCTCAAAAAGTGGGGCGCCCAGCTCATGCTCCAAATTACGAATGGCTTTTGACAGGGCAGGTTGTGTGATATATAGGAGATTGGCAGCCCTTGTAAAATGGCACTGCTCCGCCACAATCTTAAAATAAATCAAAGTCTGGTAGTTCATAAAATAAAACCTTCCCTCTTAGGAACTCAATCGTTGACAAACTATGTGTATAACTATGAAACGGCCAGTCGTTCCCGTGGAAAACAAGTCGGCAAACTATCCAAAAATAAGGGCGGAAATTATCATTTATTGTCGTAAGTTATGATTGCAGCATGAAAAGGAGTTGGACGCCAGCCAAGAGACACGCTATACTGATATCACAGTGAGATAGTCCAAGACCCAACGTGGCAAAGCAAGCGATCACATGCAGTTGAAATTCTATGTTTGCTAGTTTAACAAAGAATTTTTTTGCTGTCAACTTGAGGCCACGCGTCCAATTTGCGACTGTACCTGTGCACATTTTGGAAGGAAAAGGAGAGCAAAAAAGTGAAGAAGAAGTTTTGGCGCGTTATAACCGGAATCCTTTCTGTATCGTTGGTCCTCTCCCTGGCAGCTTGCGGCGGTGATGGCACCGGCGGCACCGCAAGTACCAATCCCAGCAGTGGGTCCTCTGAAGGTGAACAGATTCATCTGCGCATCGCCTCCTCCTCTCCCACTGTAGAGTTCGAAGGCGATGGCACCACCTCTCTGGGCATTTCCGTGAACTACTTCATCAAGGAGATTGAGGCCCGCAGCGGCGGACGTATCACTGCTCAGGTATATCCCGATGGTCAGATCGCCTCTTCCACCCAGGAGTATATCGGCGGCCTCCAGAACGGCGCCTTTGACATTGGCATCCTTAACTGCGGCTCCTGGGGTGACTACACCTCCGCTTTTGCCGGTCTGAATATGCCCTACCTCTACTTTGACTACGACACTGTTTACGCTCTGCTGGACTCCGAGATTGGCCAGAGCTGGCAGCAGAAGGCCTATGAGGACACCCAGTGCCTGCCCCTGGCCTGGTTCGATATCGGCTTCCGTGAGCTGACCTGCAACGTGCCGGTCCACAGCCCCGCCGACCTGAAGGGCGTGAAGATCCGCGTCATGCCCGACCCCATTCAGACCGCTACCTGGGAAGCCCTCGGCTGCTCCGTGACCCCCGTGGCTTATTCTGAGCTGTATACCGCCCTTCAGCAGGGCCTGGTGGACGCTCAGGAGAATCCCCCCTCTAACATCGTTTCCTCCAAGGTGCATGAGCTTCAGAATTACATGGTTATTACCCACCACAACTTTACCGCTACCATCCCCGCTGTGAGCCCCGTACTGTGGAACAAGCTGTCCGACGAGGACAAGGCGCTCATCCAGGAGGTTATGATCGAGGCTCAGAACAAGGGCCGTGAGCAGACCGCCGCCCTTGCAGAAGGCTTCATTCAGACTGTGGAAGATGATGCTGGAACCGAGATCATTCGCCTGACTGAGGACGAGCTTCTGGCCTTCCAGGAGGCCACCAAGAGTGTTTGGCCCATGGTGGAGGAGCAGATGGGTTCCGAGGCCTTCAACGCCATGATCGACTTTGTGGAGAACTATACACCTGAAGCCGAATCCTAAATTTGTTTCCTAGGTTTCCCCCTATTACACAACCCAACACATGGCAAAAAGCCCGCCCGTTGCGGGCGGGCTTTTTGCACGCTTTTTTATGGAGGGGTATTGGTGAAAAACGGAAAATTTGACCTCAAAACATTTCTAAATAACTTTGAGCTGTATCTTGCTATCTGGAGCTGCTGTGCTTGCAGGACCGCTTTGTGTATCTTCCCGAAATGCCCTACCGCAAGGTCGATCTCGATAAGGCCGCGCGGAACGTACTGACACAGGAACAGTTTGAGCAGGACGGCGGTGACGGCACGGTCGCCAGCTGGCGCAATACTGTGACGGTCGAAAATGTTCATCCCAACACGACGGTCTCGTTCCGGATGAACAATCTTTCCGGGAACACCGCTGATTTGAAGCTCTATGCCTACGGTGCAGACGGAAAGCTGGCGGAGGTCAGCAAAGAGCTGTGGACGATCACGGATGAAGCCGGGACTGGCGTGGATACCCTGGCCGACGGCACACTGTATGAACTGCGTGTGAGCATCGCAGACGGCGGTGCGCTTGATCTGAGCGAGGAGGAAAAGAAGATCATCATTTCCGTTGTGCTTGCAAAGTAAGTCTCAAGGAAGGCTATCAAGAAACTACAAAATCACCCCCGTTTCTGATTGATATGCTCCCTTTATGAGAGACAGTGAAATAAATACACTGTCAATCACGAAGGGAGCATTGTTCATGTCAAGAAGGAAAACCAGCAGATCAGAGCAACTGTCGGCGGCAAAAGCCTCTGCATGACCTGTGGGCGCGTCAGCCCTTTGTACGCGCAGTCTACCTTTGAGGACTTGGCGGTGGATTTCGAGGGTACAACCGCCAGTGGCGCGGAGCGATTCTACCGGCGGACGCTTGACAAGCTGCGCCTGAAGCTGCTGGAAAGCGGGCTTGTCCATACCGTGACGCTGAAGCAGACCGAGTGCCGCAAAAGGAACAAAAAATAGCCGCCGCTGTCTACCTATATCAGGTAGACAACGACGGCGAATGGGGAGAGATCAGATTTGACTTTGCAACCGGCACAGCGGAGATCGTCCGGCTGGCGGAGTGGGACACGATAAAGTCCAATGTCTTTGCAAGGACGGTGATTCGGCACATCCAGAGCTTGCTGGAGGTGCGGCTGCTGAAAGAGACTGTTGTGATGTTTGACCAAGCATTGTGATCCTAAAAATTTATAATTATTATTCAAGCAATCGCTTGATTTATTTTGCGAAGTCTGATATCTTATTATAAGAAACACTGGATAATGCACAGAAATGGGGGGATTGTGTTTTGAGGGAAGAAAAGAAAGCCGAAAAGAGACAGGAGCTTGTAGGCGTCTGCCTTGGCTGCTTTGTCGAAAAGGGGCTGACCGTTACCACCACAAAGGATCTCTGTAGGGCGGCAAAGCTGCAAAACGGCGGCATCTACTATTACTTCTCCACCAAAGAGGAAATCGTTCTTGCCTGCGCCGAGGAAGCGATCAGTCGAATTGAAAAAGCTGCGTTTGCCATCGTGTTTGAAGATATTAGTGACGTCAAAAGCATGATGGATCATCTCGGTGAGCTGGCGGATAAAATGTCGCCTACCATGCGCTTTCTGGTCAGCGTATGTGTGTCGCACGAATACGGAGAAAAAGTAAAGCCTTCCCTTGTGCGGCTTGCGGCAAGATACCCTTATTACACGGGCAGGATTGCGGAGATCCTCGGCTGCACCGACAAAGAGGTTGCGCCGTTCGTTCATCTGTCGATCCTTGCCATCAACAATTATATGATCTTTGCCGAGCGAGCGCTGTTTGACCCACAGATCGAAGCGGTCAAAAAAGAGCTTTCAAGGCTTGCAGAAAGAAAGGGGCGGAATGATCGATAGTTTACCATAAAGAGAAAATCACAAACGACTTCATAGTCAATCCATGCGCACAAGCCGTTCCGTGGAGATGACCAAAGCAGAAAAGAATCATAGGAGGACAACATGAAAAAGATATTTGCAATTCTACTATCGCTGCTTACGCTGCTTTCCTGCGGGCTTCTTTCCGCCTGCTCTGCCAAAAAAACGCAGCCGGATACACCGGATACTGAAACCGTGTGGGAAACGGTCAGCGAGGCATACATCTATGCGTTCCCACTGGTGCTGACCGACGCAACCAAAACATTATCGACCAATACGGACGGAACCATGACTGGCCGTGCGCCCATCAATCAGTTCAACCATGCACAAAAGCTGGCGGACGCCTCTTTCCGCACCGTTGTGACGCCGAACGTCGATACCGTCTACTCTCAGGCGTGGCTTGACATCAGTGAAGAGCCTATGATCTTCGTTCTGCCGGAAACGGATCGCTTCTGCAACATACAGTTGCTGGATGCCTGGACGAACACTGCCGCCGTGCTGGACAAAGCGGGCGCTTATGCCATCGCGCTTCCCGGCTGGGAGGGCGAGCTGCCCGGCGGTGTGACGCGCGTGGACGTGCCCACCGCAACGGTGTGGTCGATCACCCGCACGGTGCTGTCCGGGAACGAGGATCTGCCCAATGTCTGTGCCATTCAGGAACAGATGCAGCTCCTGCCGCTTTCGGCTTATGTACAGGGAGGCGAGTATGCCGCACCGCAGGGAACATATAAAGAGGAAAATGACTTTGTTCCCGTGAGCAAGGTGCTTTCCATGACACCAGCAGAGTTTTTCAATACGGCGAACGCTCTGATGCAGGTCAACCCGCCCGCCGATGCGGATGAGGAACTGCTGAAGAAACTCTCCGCCATCAACGTGGGCGCGGGCAAGACCTTCGACGCCGCCCTCCTGGGCGAAGGAGCTGCCGAGCGCTGGACGCAGATGCTTCAGGGGCTTCGCGCCACGCTTGCCGCCGACGGCGCGAAGTATGCGCAGAAACTCGGTCAGTGGATCTATTACGGCAAGCCCATCGGCAACTTCGGCACGGAGTATACCTACCGCGCGATGGTAGCGCTGGTGGGGCTTGGCGCCAACACCGTGGACGTGGCGATCTATCCCAAGACAGCGGTGGATGAGACCGGCGCAGCGCTGACCGGAGAAAAGAAGTATACGCTCCACTTTGAAACCCTTCCTCCCACGCTGGAGGGCGGCTTCTGGTCCGTGACCGCCTACGGAGAGGATGATTTCCTCATTGACAATTCCATCGACCGCTACTGCATCAACGACCGCTCCGACTTCAAGCTGAATGCGGACGGCACATTGGATATTATCCTGTCCAAGGATGCACCGGAAGACACCTCTAACTGGCTGCCTGTTTCCGACGGGGAATTTCATCTGTTCATGCGGATCTATGTACCGGATATGACAGCACTGGATAGCTGGCAGCCACCTGTTATCCGCGAACAATAAGGAGATGGAAAAAGAATGGCTATGAAACGTATTGTAGCAATGCTTCTTACATCGGTACTATTGCTGTCCTGCGTCGGCTGTGCGCAGGATGGGCGCAAAGAGCCGGGTGCGGAAAAGGCAGACCTGGGTCTGACCGCCGAGGTCAAGCCCGCCACAGACTTTACGGCAAAGGCAAATGCCGCCGTCTACGATGAACTTGACTTCGATGATAAGCAGGAATATGAATTCGCCATCCGTGGACTGATCGACGCGCCGGAAACACTGGAACTAAAGGACGAGGATGGGACGATCCTCTGGAGTCAGGAAGCCTATGCGTTCCTGGACGATTATGAAAAAGCGCCTGACAGCGTAAATCCCAGCCTCTGGGAGAACACGAAGAACAACCATGCCTATGGTCTTTTTGAAGTGACGGATGGCATCTATCAGGTCCGCGGCTATGACATGGCAAATCTCACCGTTGTCAAGGGTGATACCGGCTGGATCGTCTTTGACACGCTGATGAGCGTGGAGTGCAGTCAGGCTGCCATGCAGCTGATCGAAAAGAATCTTGGTAAATTCCCGGTCAAGGCCGTCATCATCTCTCATTCCCACGCCGACCATTTTGGCGGCATCGCCGGCGTGATGGCGAAAGAGGATAAGGCAGACGAGACACTTTCTATTGAAGAACAGCTCGCCAGCGGCAAGATCCCCGTGATCACGCCTGTGGGCTTCACGGAGCACTCCGTGAAGGAAAATGTCTACGCCGGTAAGGGTATGGGCCGCCGCAGCAATTATCAGTATGGCATCCTTCTGACCCCCGGCGTGACCGGCAAGCTGGCGCAGGGCATCGGCATGGGACAGTCCACCGGAACGGTCTCGTTCATGACGCCCAGCTATGAAATTACGCAGTCCGGCGAAAAGCTGACGATCGACGGTGTGGAGCTGGAGTTCCAGCTCACACCGGGTACGGAAGCGCCCGCCGAAATGAACACGTGGCTGCCCCAGTACAAGGCGCTTTGGATGGCGGAAAACTGCACCGGCACGCTCCACAATCTCTACACGCTGCGCGGCGCGGAGGTGCGCGACGGCGCGGCATGGGCAAGCTATATCACCGAGGCCATTTCCCTTTACGGCAAGGACGCGGAGGTCACCTTCCAGTCCCACAACTGGCCGCACTGGGGAAACAACGTGGTGAACGACTACATGGTCAACACGGCTGCCGTGTATAAGTTCATCAACGACCAGACGCTGACCTATATCAATCAGGGCTACACCAGTGACGAGATCTCCAACATGATCGAGCTGCCGGAGGCGCTCAATAAAATCTGGTACACCCGCCAGTACTACGGGACGGTCGCCCACAACGCCAAGGCGGTCTACCAGAAGTTCATGGGCTGGTATGACAGCAACCCTGTCAACCTGAACCCCCTCATGCCAAGCGACAGCGCAAAAAAATGGGTGGAGTACCTGGGGGATGTTGACAAGGTCCTGCAAATGGCAAAGGCGGATTTTGACAAGGGTGAATATCAGTGGGTCGCCGAGGTCACAAACACCATCGTCTTTGCCGACCCGACAAACACCGATGCGCGGCTTCTGTGCGCCGATGCACTGGAGCAGCTGGGGTATCAGGCGGAGTCCGGCCCGTGGCGCAACGAATATCTGACCGCCGCGCAGGAGCTGCGCCATGGAAACGCCAATTTCACCGCTTCCACCAAATCTACCGGCGACATGGTCAAGGCCCTCTCCGCGCCCATGCTGTTTGACTATATGGCCATTGTCATGGACAAGCAAGCGCTGGCTGACCGCGACTTCACCATGAACGTGATCCTGCCTGACGTGGGCGAACAGCACATGCTCCGCGTGAAGAATGGTGTGCTGCTGGTCTATGCGGATACATTGTCTGATGATGCGGACGTGTCTATTACCTGCCCGAAGAATGCGCTGTTTGCGATCCTGACCAACAATCAGGAAACGGTTGCAAAGGCCGTCAAGGTCGAGGGCAGCGCAGAGCTGCTGACGCTGATGATGGAGAATATGAACCAGATCCCGATCACCGGGGCCAACCCCTTCAACATCATCGAGCCGTAACGGCTTCGCGGGGCGGTCCGTGGGAAGACCGCCCCGCTCGAGAGAAAACAGCAAGATGCTTTCAACGCAAATCAAAAGCTGTCTGTTTCTGTTGGAAACAGACAGCTTTTGCAGCCTTACGGTTGCCCTGCACACCCGAATCTGTCAGCCAACAGTAAAAATTAGAATTACTTCCTTATCACTGTTAAGCCAAAGTTTTCAAGGCTTTTTGGAGCTGCTGGGCAGATTCGAACTGCCGACCTCATCCTTACCAACCGAATTTTGAAACTTTTTATAATATTTTTCGTTCGTTTATGGCCGTTTCCATTCCGCTTCATTTGCTTTCCAGCACTTTTTAAGTCTGCTGTTTCCACGTGTTCCACGCAGGTCTGTGGCTGTTTGTGTGGTCAAGGCTCATGAAGCAGAGCGGATTCAGCATTTATCAGCTTCTGAATGAGGCTACAAATATGGGCAAATTTTGCGACGCTGTTATCAAAGAGTAACTAAGGTTGGTTACAAGCGGTATGTACTAAAAAATGCCTTAACCCCTGAAATTGCTTGGTTTGCGAGATAGAGAAGCGGATTTACGTCAAACTTACGCCATGTACGCAAAAAAATCAAGCGCATAATAGGGTAACAAAGACCGACACTCATTCAACATGGGTGTCGGTCTTTTACAATGAAACACCATGTTCTTAAAACATGTTGTTGCCGTTCTTTCCGGTTTGTACTATATTAAAAGTAACCGCAAAAGCGGCAACGGGGGAAAGATACATGGCAAAGAATGAGAATTTGCATAAAGCCAAAGACGCAAAAAAAGATGAGTTCTATACGCAGTATGAGGATATACAGAACGAATTGAACCACTACGAACAGCACTTTCGTGGGAAAACCGTTCTTTGCAACTGCGATGATCCCTTTGAGAGCAATTTCTGTAAATTCTTCCTGCGGAACTTTAATTACCTCGGCTTGAAACGATTGATCTGCACTTCCTATGGCACTTCTCCAGTGGTGGGACAGCAGCTTTCCTTGTTCGATGATGAAAACGAGCCTGTGGCCCGAGGTCACGGTTATGTCATGGACATTAGGGAAGTACCGATGGCAAACGGCAGAGGTGTTTCCGACGAGGACATTGACGCACTTTTGAAATCAAAAAGGCGTGGCGTCAAGAAGTTAAAGGGTGACGGCGATTTCCGCAGCGAGGAATGCATTGAATATCTGAAACAGGCTGATATTGTTGTTACGAATCCGCCGTTTAGTCTGTTCAGAGAGTATGTCGCACAGCTCATGGAATATGATAAAAAATTCCTAATCATCGGAAACAAGAATGCCATTACATATAAAGAAATCTTCCCGCTGATCAAAGACAACAAATTGTGGCTGGGTTATGGTTTCCGAAAAGACGATGCTTATTTTCGAATACCACTTGAAAGAGCAACAGGATATGCACCCGGCGTATATAATCCAGCAACCGGCCTTGTGCATTTTCGCAATTGCACATGGTTTACAAATTTAGATATCCAAAAGCGTCACGAAGAATTAACACTATTTAAGAAATATTATGGGAACGAAGAAGACTATCCACGTTACGCCAATTACGATGCGATAGAAGTATCGCGTGTCAGTGATATTCCAAGTGACTATTTTGAGGAAATTGGCGTTCCTATTACTTATTTGGATAAACACAATCCCGAGCAGTTTGAGATCATCGGAGGAAGTCGATGGATGGGAAAACCTATGTCGGAGATTGCGCCAAAGGGAAGTTATGTCGCGGGCGGTGTCCGCTTCTACTTGCCTGTGGATTGTTCACAATTTGTTAAAGTAGAGAGAGAGAGAGAGAGAGAGAGAGCCGCAGCACAGCGCGGCAAGCTCCTCTATCGCTGCCTCTACGACAGGATTGTCATCAGACGCAAAGTTCAGACGACTGTATGACAGAATCGTTATCAGGCGCAAGATGTAACGGCATTATGGGTGTACCTATTACGTTTTTGGACAAATACAATCCAGAACAATTTGAAATTATTGGCTGTGCTGATTATACCGGGAAATACGGCTCTGATGAGATTGGAATTTGCAGGATCGGCGAAGAGTGGATTGCAAAATATCGTGCACAAGGTGGCAGAGGACATTACACCGCAAATATGACAAGCCTTGTATATTACGATACAAGTGGGAACGCAAAAAATACCTTTAAGAGAATTTTAATCAAAAGGAGGGCAAGCAAGTGAAAATAGAGCCAAAGCAAATCAAGGTCAGAGAGGTTTTTGAGTGTTATGCTGACAACGGCGATGACGGTGTTTTTGCCTATGGAGGCAGACTTGCGATCCGCCCGCCCTATCAACGGGAATTTGTTTATGACAATGAGCAGGCGGAGGCCGTTATCCAAACAGTATTAAAAGGCTTTCCTTTGAATGTCATGTATTGGGTTAAGGTCGGAAGCGACAGATATGAGGTGCTGGACGGTCAGCAGCGAACCTTGTCTGTTATGCAATATTTGAAACATAAGTTTTCTATCGCGTTGGATGGCAGGAAATATTATTGGGACGCCTTGCCCGATGATAAGTACAATGCAATTATGAACTATGAATTTATGGTTTATATTTGTGAGGGGGAGGAATCCGAAAAGTTAGAATGGTTCCGGGTTGTCAATATTGCAGGGGAGAAGCTAACGGAACAGGAACTTCGGAACTCTGTTTATACCGGTGAATGGCTTTCAGATGCAAAGCGATATTTTTCCAAACGGAACTGTGCTGCAAAACTACTGGCAGACAAATACATTACTGGCGACCCGAATAGGCAGGAATTACTGGAAAAGGCGCTGCGTGGTATCTGCGAATATCAAAGCATTTCCGAAATCACCGAATATATGGCGCGGCATAAATCAGATGCGGACGCAGATGAATTGTGGCAGTATTTCCAAGATGTTATCCATTGGTCTGAGAAGATTTTCCCAAAATACTTTTCGGATATGAAAGGGTTGGATTGGTGTCATCTCTACAATGAGTACCATAATCGCGCCTACAATTCTGCGGTCATGTCCGCAGAAGTAAAACGTCTACACGAGGATGAAGATGTGCAAAAGCCGAAAGGCATTTATGAGTTCTTACTTTGCCGAGATACCGATCCGTTCGCAGGCAGATTGTTAAACCTGCGTGCATTTGATAAACGGGAAAAACTGGCGGCGTACAGCAGGCAAAATGGGATATGTCCTGTCTGCGGAGAGCATTTTGAATTTGAGGAAATGGAGGGCGATCACATCAAGCCTTGGAGCAAAGGCGGGCAAACAACGCCCGATAACTGTCAAATGCTTTGTAAATCCTGCAACGGTAAAAAAACCGATAAATATTGAGATGCACCCCATTCGTTAGACAGTATGGCATGCTGCCTGACGAATGGGGTGTTTATTAAGTCCAAAGAGGTACCAATTCGCTGGTATCGCGGGATTCACCAGAATTTTTTCTTCTTCATCACCCAGAGACAAATCAAAACTACAAGAACACTGATGCCAATGACTGCCGGGTAGCCGTATTTCCAGGTCAATTCCGGCATATTGGTAAAGTTCATGCCATACCAGCCTGCCACCAGAGATAGGGGTAAAAAGATAGTCGTGACGATGGTGAGTATCTTCATAATGTTGTTCTGGCGAATATCGATTTCCGCCTGAAACAGTTCCCGCACCTGTAGTCCATATTCCCGCAGCATCTGTGCCTCATTCTTCAGACGCCCAATGCGTTTCTCCACCATATGAAACAGGCGAAGTTCATGCTCTTCGAAATACTCATTTTCATTTTCCTGAAATTCACAGACCATATCATCCAACTGCGTATAGTACCGTATCCAGTTGGATATTTCTTTTCGTATTGCCGTCATTTTGGGGTTGAATCCCGCCAACTGGCCTGCCAGCACCTGATCTTCGAGTTGATCCAGCTCATCCTCTAATTCCTGCAAGTGGTGCATATCCTTGGCGATGATCAGCTCCAGGAACGTATAAAAGAAACTGCCTGGACTCTTTTCCATCTGTGGATTCTCCCGGAGCAGTCTCTGGATCATGGCATGGGCCACACCCGCATCGTCGCTCAAAACCACATGGCTGGGTGTCATCAGATATCCGAAGGCGATGGGTGCCTTTTCTTTTGTATGCCGTGGGGTCACAATGGTCCCGCACAGATAATTTCGGTGGGGTTCAGCCTTACATACGCGGGCATCCCTCGCTGTAGGCGTATGGCGGAGAACCTGCTCCAGTCCCGGGAGTTGGAGATTCTGGTCCAGTTCCTCCGAGGACAGCAGTGTAAGGACGCAGGTATCTGGATCTGGCTTTCCAGACAGCGGCGTCAGGTTAGAACCTATCCTATATTGATACATAAGCGGCCTCCTGAATCGCTTCTTTTTCAGTGCCATTGTACCACTATCTGCACAAAGCGCAAGCCGCCTGCGGTTTCATCGTGAAAAGCATTTTCAATGGTTCTACGCAGTGCAATCGGGGTATAACCAGCATCATTTTCTTTCCTGATTCGTAGGCGAGCGCTAAAAGTGCTGAGGCATTCCTTGCGGCCCCAGCATTTCTAATGCCTGACGGCCGAGAAATCGTATCATATGTGAACGAACTTTTGTATTTCTGTTAACATTAGCACTCTCCTATTGACAGTGCTAACGCAAGAGACTATAACAGAGTCGTTCCAAGCGGGAGGGCAAAACAGCCCCCTCACACAGGGCATTTCAGTAAGGATTATGAATGGAGGAATGACTTATGATGCCCAGTATTTTTGGTGAGAACCTGTTTGATGAATTTTTTGATGACGACTTTCCTATGATCCCGATGCGTTCTATTCGGAATCCGCTGTACGGGAAGAACGCCAAAAACCTGATGAAGACCGATGTGCGGGAAACCGACAACACCTATGAGCTGGATATTGATCTTCCCGGCTTCAAGAAGGATGAAGTTCAGCTTGACTTGAAGGATGGCTACCTGACCATCAGCGCCGCCAAGGGATTGGACAAGGACCAGGAAGATAAGAAGGGCAAGTACATCCGTCAGGAGCGGTACGCCGGTGCTTGTAGCCGCAGCTTCTTTGTGGGCGAGGGAATTGAGCCTCGGGATGTGTCCGCCAAGTTTGAGGATGGTATCCTGAGAGTATCTCTTCCCAAGCAGGTAAAGAAAGAACTGCCCAGAAATTCCACAATCACGATTGAATAAAAGACAAAGCTAGCTAAGAACGGAGGCATGCATGATGAGTCGGACAACTTCCCGTGTGTTGTGGGTCATTGCCGGTGTGCTGCTTGTGATGGCCGGTATCGCCTGCCTGAGAAATCCAGGCGCTGCACTCACAAGCATGACGGTGATCCTTGGCGTTGCGATGCTGTTCTCAGGCATCGTGGATATTGTGATTTTCGCCACTGCTCATAATGATATGGCCGGGTCAGGATGGTTCCTGCTGGACGGAATTCTGACGGTGCTGCTGTCTCTGTTCGTTCTTGGCAATGGATGGTTTACGGCGCTTACCCTGCCGTTCATTTTTGGAATGTGGCTGATTTTCTCTGGCATAACCAAATTCGTGAACTCCTTTGACCTGCAGCGGCTTGGAGTACGCGGCTGGGGCTGGTTCACTGCGATTGGCGTTCTGCTCGCATGTGCCGGTTTCTTCTCATTCCTGTCACCCATTGCCAGCCTTGTGGCCATGACTACTGTTGTAGGTGTGTTCCTGATCCTGCAAGGAATTGTATCCATTATGCGTGGATGCTTTTCTGGCCGCCTTTGGATTTGATTGCTCCGTCGAGTAATTCAGAATATGACTGCATGTTCAAGTGAATGTAAACGGTCGTGGTTTAGCAGTAACTACTGAACCACGACCGATTTATATTTGGGCAAATCTTTTGAATTAGTTTTGAGTATCCTGAAACTCCTACTTTGCGATATCAATCTGAATATAGACAGTCAGCTTGTTCTGGCCCACGTCGATCCAGTCCATGGGCTGAGTACAATCATAATCGTAGTACAGCTGATAGCCCTCCATGGCGTCAAATTCAACCTCTGTGGACTTATCCACCTGGAAAGCCTGTTCCTCGGAATTCTCTTTTCCGGGATTGATAACCACATTCAGATAGCAGGCGTCCTCCGGGAACAGAATGCTCATAGCCGCCTGCTCCTCCATGAGCCGGGGTTCATCGTAGAGAATATTGCTGCGGGTCACGGAGACTACGCTGCCGTCCTCGGCGCTGTACTCCGTCACCTCCATGCCGTTGATGAGGCCGGTCGCATCGTCGATAAAGTAAATAACCTCGCTGCTGATCCCTGTCAGACGATTCTCTCTGGCGGCGGTCAGGGTGCTGGTCCCATACTCCGTGCTGTCGGTCTTGCCCGTCACGGTCTCATAGTCACACGGCTGACGCGCCAGCCAGCGGTCAGACACCATGGCTTCATACTCAGATGCCGGACACAGCGTCATCGTTTTCAGGCCGTCTTTTTCGCAGGTGTACAGGGCACCGGGAACGTCATCGTTGATGTATCCCGCCTCGCAGTATACTACCTGGTCAGCGTCATCGTACTGTTCATAGTCATACCACAGACGGCCATTGGAACTGACGAATTGCCGGACAGTCTTATTCTGCCAGTTGTTTTCTCCGTCCCAGGTCTCGGAGACGCAGGTCACCGCGCTGTGTTCCTTCATGATCATGGGGATGCTGTTGCTGTTGCGAAGGTCTGTGATCTCCGGATCATCCTGCCCGCTGATGGGCATAACGGAAGCGTTGGAGACGCCGGCTACTTTCCCGTCCTTACAGCTAACATTCATCGCCCGGATTTCCTCCAGCGCATCATCCTTGGCATAGGAGAAAGACACAGTTGTCTCGCCGTCTCCCAGCGCCCGGAAGCTGGCGACAAAGGTTCCGTCATTGTCCTCCTCCGTGACCAGCTCCAACAGGGTGGTGTCGTCGATGGTAAAGTTCCAAATGAATCCTTCCTTTTCGGCGGGAAGGCGGATGGTCAGAATGCCTGCTTCCTGATCAATTTCATACCAGGTGTCGGATGTTTGTTCTTCCAAGGAGCTTCCGTCAGCTTTTCCTTCACTGGTGTTCTGTCGGCCGCACCCGGCCAGCAGCCCTGTCACGCAGGCGAGAGACAGGATCAGGGCAAGTATCTTTTTTGCGTTGTATTTTTCTTTCTGAATCATATCATGTTACCTCGATTCTATATGTCGATCCATCAGGGAATCCAATAGCGGATGATCTGCACCACCTGCTCCTGCCGGACAGTGATGACCGTGTTGTAGCAGTTGAAGGGCGTTTCGCTGGCCTGAATAGCCGCAGGGACGTCCTCGTACTCATAAACCAGGCCATCAGGTTCCTGTTCCAGGTCGGCGTGGTCCTCAAAGGTGCAGTCAGTGGATACGGGCAGGGTGATCGTTCCCAGATCATAGTAGATCGGATGGTCATCCATTGCGTAGGTGCGGTACAGACCGTCATCCTCAATCAGCTCTACGCCGCCGCTTTCGATGCCGCCGTTGATGATGACGGTGCCGTTATCCCGCCGGATGCTCTCAACGGTCACCGGCTTCCGACAGACCTGGATCTGGTCGCCTTCTTTCAAACCCTGAATATCTTCCAGTTCATAGCGGTCATAGTCATGGATCTCCGCGGTCAGGGAATACCCATCCCCGGTTTTGACAAGGTCCGCTGCCGTGAAGTCCACAGAGTATCCGCCGTCGGCAAAGGCGTCCTCCACACTTTCCATCGGATACAGCGGCATGACGTACCCCAGCTTCTCCACAATGGTTTGGGCGGTGTCCAGCAGCACCTGGGCATCGCTGCCGCCGGCAACACACCACTGTACCTCGGCCTCCGGGGCATACCAGCCCACCCAGGCCGCATCCTCGGACTTGCGCAGCTGGACGGAAACATCTTCACCGCTCCAGTCCAGGCTCTCCGTCCAGTCAGCAAAAATGCCGGAGATGTCCTGGGGCTGCTCTGCCTTTAAAGCACGGCAGTAGTACGCCTGCCCGCCCTGTTCAAAATTGACTTCGGCCATTTGCTTGTTGCTTTCCCCTGTGTCGATCAGGTAGTAGGAGGTGCCGGAGGCACTGTCCGGCAGGGGGATGGAGTACCCCAGCTGCTGAAACTCAGCTGCGCTGGATTCGTGCATGGGGTTCGCGATCATGGTGGGCTGGTCAGTGCCCCGGTGGGTCATGGTGACGGCAGTCACAGCCACGGCAAGACAGGCGGCAATCACCCCGGCGCTGTACAGCCAGAGCCGCTTCTTCCGCATGGGCTGCTGCGCTTCTTCCAGCAGGTCATCGTCCACGGCGTTCATCCATTTCTGAAAACGAGTTTGATTCATAGAGCGATCCTTTCCTGTTCCAGTTCCGCGCGCAGCCGTTCCCGTGTGCGGAACAGAGATGTCTTAACCTTTGCTTCGCTGACGCGGTATTCTTCCGCAATCTCCCGGATGCTCTCTCCGTACCAGTAGCGGCGCAAAAAGAACACGCGGGCCTCAGCGCTCTGACGGCGCAGGAAGCCGTTCAGCACCCGGCGCAGCTCTGACGCATCCAGTTCTGTGTCCGGATCACCCTGCCCGGTAACGATCCAGGGCTCCAATTCCTCAAAAGCGTCGGTGAGGGCGGTGCTGCGCTGGGCGGCAGTATTGTAGTTATAACGGTCCAATGCCAGATTCCGGGTGATGCGGGCCAGATAGGCCCGCAAAGAGCGGGGGCGTTCCGGTGGGATGGCATTCCAGACACGAAGGTAGGTGTCACTGACACACTCCTCCGTGTCCCTGGGGTCTGCCAGGAGCCGCTGGGCCACACTGCGGCACAGCGCGCCATATTTCTTCTGGGTCTGGGTAATGGCTTCCTCACACCGCTGAAAGAACAGCTGAATGATCTGCTGGTCTCCCATAGCGGCTGAAAATTGGGCTTTCTTTGTTTCAATTTGTTCCATAGTTTTTCCCCCGGTACTTGAAGCGGCTTCATCCTATTAGACGGCACCATATCCGGTTTCGTTTCAGATAAAGCTATCAAAGTAGAGTTTTCATATTCAAATCATTTTTCTTATGGGGCAGGTATGTGCCGATAATATTGCGGGTGTTCAATACAGCGGAACAGGCGGTCAATTGGATTTTGTCCGAGGCGCGCAAATGTCAAAGGGCGGCAAATCTTTTATCGCTGTGACTTCGACCTTCCAGCCCAAAGGAAAGGGCACACAAAGCCGCATTGTATCCCGACTCCCTCTTGGCGCAGCAGTGACAACACCTCGGTCGGATGTGCAGTATGTGGTCACGGAATACGGTTGTGTCAATCTGAAGCCGCTCTGTATGCGGGACCGTGTGCGAGCTATGATCAGCCTCGCACATCCGGATTTTCGCCCTCAGTTGGAAGAAGACGCCAAGGATGCGGGCCTGATTTGAAAATGGGAATCCAGCAAAAAATGCCGTACGAAAGTGCGGCATTTTTGCTATGCATCTTCTCATCAATACATTTGGGCGAATCCAAAAGGACATCACCTTTGTGTGTATATCTAAAAAAATGCGATGGTGTAATCAAAGATAAGGAGGCCTTTCGTTTCTCATTCCGCCGCCAGTAACTCTAACGAAATCGCACGTTCCACCATACGGCTGGCCCGACGGAGCTTCCAGGCTGCGCTGTCCAGGCACTTTTCACGCAGCTTTTTCAGCGCCTGCTTTTTTGCCTTTTCCACGCCGTCCTCCCGCAGTCTGTTTCGGATGGCGATCTCCCGTAGGTCTGTTTTTTGGTAACCGAACACGCCGAAACTCCGGCCCAGAATATCCTGCTCCCGTTTAGATAGGCTTTGGAACTGCTCATGCAGAGACTTCATCGTCAGTGCCCGAAGGGCGATTTCCTCCGCAGATACAGACAACCGATCAGCCATGAGGTACTCAAAAATATCTCCGTCCTCCTCCGGCATCGGCAAGTCATAGACAGAGAAGAAATGCGTGGGATAGGCTACCGCTCTGGCTACTTCCGCTAAAGGAACACCCAACTCACCTGCGATGTCGTTCGTCTCTTTCCCGTCCCGGTGATAGAGCATCTGTGCCTTGCGCACCAGCCCCATGCTGTCCCGGTCCAGCGAGAGGGTTCCCATGCTGGATTCCAGGTGCCGTCGCATCGCGCCGTTCAGAAATGGCACGATGTAGGTTCCAAAGGCTCCCTTGGAGCTATCGTAACCTCCATTCCTGGCGCATTCGATCAGCGTCAGCATCCCAACGCTCTCCAGTTCGGAGAGCGTTTCTTTTGTATAGTCGCTCCAGCCTCCACGATTGCTTGGGCGCAGGCAGTTGTATTGTCGGGCGATCCACTGCGCACGTTTCCGAATCAATTCAGCATGGCTATCACACAGTTCCGTCAGTGCGGCCTGGTCTCCCTGCGTGATTCGGTCCAGCAATTCCTGGTCGCTCATGCGTCCCCACCGCCCTTTCGGGGACGCCCTCTGGGTTTCGCCTTCCGGGTAACACCACAATATGGGTAGAGTCTCTCACTGGAGATGGACCGCTCAAAGTCCTCATTGGAGACATCCGCCTCATTGAGCGCATCAAACAGCATATCCCGGACTGTATCCTTCAGCCGCCGCGCTTCCTCCGCCGTGATAATATCCCGCTTTTGATCCTTCCGTATCCGTTCAAAGGCAGTGAGCTTCGCTTGAATCTTCGGCACATCCCGGGCCAGTTCTTTCTGCACTTCGTAAGTTCCGAACTGCCGGCAGGTATACTGCGGCGCATGGGGACAGGTCCCCTCGCAATATAGTGCATGAGCTCCGCCCTTCACCAGAAAATATTTTTTGCAGACAACACACTGGCGGATGTTGTGTCCGGCATTCAGAGCCGTCATGTAATCCGCCTTCAGCAGCATTTGCAAGCTGTCAGTGGTGTGCTCCTGGCAAATGGCGAAGCGCTTGTCCGGCAGCTCCCGCGGCACATAGCTCACAACACAGTGGTCATATTTCTGATAAAACGGCTGCTCCAGGCTTCTGGGATTAACGATCAGCTTCTCTACCAGCCGCTCATCGTTGTAGAGCTGATAGAGCGAGGCGGCATAGTTCTCCGGTGAGTTGTGTTCCAGCTTGGAGATGAGAAAGTGGATGAAGTTATGGATGGTAGGATTGAAGCACGCAACGTCGCCCAGATAGCGTTCGTAGCGATTCATCTGCTTCCGATAATAGAGCCACTTTGTTTTCCGTCCTCCGGGGAAAATCAGAAGCGGGACCGGGATCTGGCCGGTTGTCTCCGCCCGCTCCGCCATGTCTACCCATTGATCAGTGGAAAAATCCTCATAGTCCAGATCTTCTTCCGGCAGCAGGGAGCGGAACTCAGTGTACTGCTGAGCCTCGTTGAAAAATTTGCTGTCATCCCGAAGCAGGATCTGAAACACCCGGAACTCCATCATCCGCTTGCGCAGAGCCATGAACTGGTAGTTGAGCTTCCGCCAAAATTCCCGGTCCTGGGTGCGCTCGTACTGCTCCGTAAGGTTCTTCATGCGCCGGACGTTTTTCTGGATGCGCTGATAGTCCTCCAACGACAGGTTCAAAATGTCTGCTGTCAGTTCGCCGGCAGAAAATAATTCCCCACCGTACTCGATCGTATCCCCGTGGATATAGAAAACGATATCCCCGTCCATGCGCTCGCCTCCTCCGAAATAAATTGTCCCCCCTGGAAAATAATTCGTCCCGACTTTTTATTATCTTATCAAAATCTCCGACACAATACAAGCAGGAGGGCATCAGCGTCGCCGCTGATGCCCTTACTTTTTGCAAAGGAGAAATCGAAAATGAAACAATCACAGTACAACTCCTACGACGACCTGCCTCTGTTCCTCAACGCCGATATGGTGGCGAAGGTGCTGGGGGTATCGTCCTCCACCAGCTATGAGCTGATGCATGAACCGGACTTCCCGGTACTGAATGTCGGCAGCAGGATGGTGGTTCCCAAGGATGCGTTCATCCAGTGGGTCACCAGGCACACAGAAGGGGGTGTCCTGGAATGACTGCGCTCACCTATCAGAAAGACGCGAGAGCGTATCGGTTTTCGCTGCCCAACGAAATCTGGGGGCTGAAGCTACCGCCTCCCGCCTTCAGTATCCTCGCCTACCTCTGCTATCTCAACAGCCACCATAAGGGTGATGCCGTGCCGAGTGTGGACGAGATTGCAGAGCTGCTCCACATGAGTCCAGACATGGCGCAAAAGCAGATCGATGCTCTGGTCAAGCAGAATCTTATTTCGCCGCAGATGATTCCAGTGTTCACTCGCAAACACACAGGAAAGTTTTTCTCCCTCCCCAACGAAATTTTTTATCTGGATCTGGGGCATGGTGCGATCACTGTCTACGCCTACCTGCTCTACTGCGAAGACCGTAGCAGCCATCAGTGCCATCCCAGTTACAACACCATCTCCACCGCTGTGGGGCTGGCCGTGAACACTGTGATGAAGCACATCGCCAAACTGGAGGAAAGGCAGTTTATCACAGTGGAGCACACCAGCTATTTCGACCGCCAGGGGATGAAGAAGAACGGCAACAACTGTTACACCATCCTGCCGATTCAGGAAGCCATCAACCATTCCTACGATCGGCAGATGGTGAAACTGGAGGAGGTCACGGAACGTCAACGGGTAGCGGAGGAACTACGGAAAACAAGGCCGTGTTCGCCCCTGTGAGCCGCTGTGTGCGCTTCTTCGGGGCTGGGTGGAGTCCCAGCCCCTGCAAGGGTTTTTGAGGCGGTTTTCGGGAGCTTTTTACGGCTCTTCGGAGGACGAAAGGTAAAGCAGGATAAACACCAGGCGTCAAGTATGGCGCTCTGTTCGGTCACTTCTGCCCGCAGTGCGGGCAGTTACGGGAGTTTTCAGGGAGTTCCAAAGCGGGGTCAAAATCGAAAGGGTGCTATCACTTCTGCGGTCGTTATCCCCGAAAGCGTACTCCCCCAAGAAAAAAGTAGGGGTCATACCCCGGAAAGGAGCTCATTTTGAGCAAGAAAGAAAAATTTGCCCTCTATCTCACCCCTGAGAAAAAGGCACGCTTGGAGCGACGATATCAGGAGGACGGCAGCCGCAGCATCACCGGATTTATTGAGCGGGCTATCGATTTCTACCTGGACTACCTCAGCGCCAACAACGCCGGACTGTTCCTCCCAACCTCTATCCAGTCCTATCTGGACGGTCGAGTGGGTCAGATGGAAAGCCACTTGGCGTCGCTGGCCTACAAGCAGGCGGTGGAGTTGGATATGCTCTCCGGGATCATCGCCGACAGCTTTCAGTTCAGTGAGGCGGACTTGCGGCGGCGGCGCGCGGAGAGCGTTCGGAATGTGAAGCAAACCAATGGCCGCATCTCGTTCGAAAAACGGGTGCGGGAAGCCAGCGAGGACGATGACGGATGGCAAGGCTGATCGTCAAAAGTCCGTACATCAAGTGCGGAGGTGGTAACTCGGCAGGCAGCTACATGCGATACATCGCCACCCGTGAGCGGGTCGAGTTGATCCAGGATGACCGTCCGCCAACAAGAAAACAGGAACAGCTTATCGCAAAACTGGTGAAGGATTTTCCTGAAGCAAAGGAGCTGGATGAGTATGGCGACTACCAGGATCATCCCACCAAGGCCAATGCCTCGGCGTTCATCTCTCAGGCGTTGGAGGAAAATTGGAGTGACGTTCAGAAATCAGATAGCTACATGAAGTACATTGCGACGCGACCGAGAGCGGAGCGGCTCGGCTCCCACGGTCTCTTCGGTGACTCGGATGGTGTGGAGTTGGACAAGGCCATGGCAGAACTGGAGAACTACACGGGTAACGTATGGACGCACATCATCTCGCTGAAACGGGAGGACGCGGAGCGTTTGGGCTAATATCGTTCCTCCTTTCCCGGATCATAAATGGCCTCATAGCTGGCATTGGCGTATTTGTCGATCTCGCAGTGTCCTACGCACTGGAAACCGCCCGCGCGGGTCAATCCAGATCGAAAGCCGCCAATGCCGGCGAACATATCAAAGTATCGGATCAGGTCGTGTCATCTCCTTCCTGCAGCGACGCAAGAAAGCCGAGAACATCCTCGTCGATGCTCCCGGCCTGCGGCGCTGCTTGTGTGATTTGGATCTGGCTGCCCTGCAATTCCTGACGGATCGCCTGCCGCACGGCCTCCAGCAGTTCCCGCTGCTCTCTGTGTTCGCAGATCATGCGGCACACAGCGGCGGAACGCTGCCCGGCGGGGATATCCATCAGCTTTTTCCATGCCCTTTGTTGGACAGGGGAGGTCATAGAGAAGGACAGGTTCAGCCGTTTTTTGTTACTGCTCATACTTTTGAGCCATTTGTTCCGTCAGTCGTTCATATCCTTTGGCGTTCAAAGACACATCATCCAAAATGATAGGCCGGCACAGGCCGTCCGCAGCGGAGACATACTGCTTGAGCAGTGCCGCACCACCACCCAGAAATACAGCGGGCATAGCTCGGACATCCAGGCCGCTCTCCGCGATGGCAGAGAGCAGGCGCTTGGTGTAGCGCTCCGCCTCCTGACGGATGATCTTTTTCGCATCCTCATCCATGCGGCTGGCATCGGCTCGAAGAACGCTCTCGATCTGCGCCGCTGTCATAGACAGGCCGAGGCTGCGGCGGATCTGTTCGCTGATCTCATCCAAACAGCGGATCATCCCAAGCTCCATACTGCGGCAGGTGGCAGCGTTGGGAATACGATCATCCAGCCGCATGAGATCCACCGTCCAGCCGCCGATGTCCGCAACGATGATAGACGGCTCGTCCAGCAGTCCGTTCTGCGTCAGCACGGCGGCGTAACCCTGCGGGAACAGAGACACTTTGGAGAGCGTGACGGCATAGTCCTGTCCTTCATAGCGGAAGGACACCGGTTTTCCGCCCCGGCACAAGTAGTCCTGGAACGCTTTCTTATCCCTGCCGAAGCTGGTGAGCGGCAATCCGGCTGCCAGATGGATGTCCGCTGCCGTTCCGGCATTGCGGTATGCCAGTTCCTTTGCGATGGCGACCAGCGTGAGAAGGTAGTAATCCTCCGTTTGGGTCTTGTCCTTTTGGAGCGGCTGGCGTCCGCTGCCCACCACATAATATTTACCGCCGTATTCCAACACATTGCTCAGCGTATACGGCTCATGCTCATGGGCCACCAGCCCGGTGTGAAAGGAAAAATGCGCGGTTTTCATGGCAGCGTAGCCATGATCCACACCGATGATGATGGATTCGCTCATCTGGCCTCACCTCCATGGCTGCGATGTTTCTTTTTGGACGTTTGCCGCTGGTCATACGCCTTTCCGGCACGGATGAGATCCCGCATTTCCTTTTGCTGCACATTCCAGCGCGTTTTTCCATCCCAGCCCGGATGCGCCGCGCAGAGCCGTGGCAGGTACTGTTTCAGCTCCGGTCCCTCTCTGGGGAATTCTATACCGCCTTTGTAGACGATATCCTGTTCCAGTTCTGCCAGCAGCGTTTCATACCTTGCCCGATCCGTCTGATCATAGGCGCTTTTGCCGGTGAGCTGCTCATAGGCATAATCTCCTACATAACTGAGCGTCTCAAAGCAGCAGTCCCCGTAGGGGATGACCTCCGCGAGAGAATCCGGGTCTGCCAGCGCCGACAGATAGACCTCCTTGCCTTGGGCAATGAGCCAGGCGCGAAAGTCGATAAAGCCGTCATCGCTGCAGCCATATTCCTTCATGACCCCGGCGGCGTCCCACAGTCCGAACTTGTCCGCGAGATCCTCATAGACGTGGATGATGTCGTGAAAATTCTGTGCCTGCGTGGGGCCCATAGAAACCAGCCGGTCTTTCAGATAGGCCAGCATGGCATCCATATCCTGCCCGCAGGCGTTCTTGGCCTCACGGATCAGGTCCCAGAAGGATTCTTTGTTGATCTCTGTGATCGGTTCATTCACATTCTTCATCTCCTTTCCAATACGTTTTTTGATGTGCGCTGCCGCACCTGCGCAGATCTTTTGATAAAACGCGTGATACTCCGGCGTGGTCTTATCCACTTCACCGAGAACAGCACGCTCATAGGGTGTGCCGGGGACGATCTCCCAGGTAACGGTCCCAAAGTATGCCGCTTCCAGATACCGCAGCAGCGTGTGTCCGTCTGCCATCTCAAACATTCCATGGTTATCCTCATAGGGAAATTCTTCATAGACCTTGAGCCCGGCGACTTCTTCCGCGGCGGCATACAGCGAGAAACCGTCTGCGTCCAGCGTCGGCGCAAGCTGCGCGTACTGTTCCTCCGGGGATAGCATTTTGTCATGCCGCTCCATCTGACCGCTCCTTTCTTACCCAACCCATAAAGTGCTCCAAAAGGTGAACCCGTCCGCGCACCTTCCCGGCAGACACATCCAGTCCATTCATCTGCGCCTGAATGCGGCGCTGGATGGCTTTCAGCTTCTGCGGGTCATTGCAGCAATCCACGATGACATACTCGCCGCCGCTGGTGGAGAGGATTTCCCGCTTGCCGTTCTCGTCCCGGATGCCGGACAGGAGACGCTGTCCCAGTCGTTTCCGGTAGGCGTCCTGGAGCGCGTCCATATCTCCGCAGACATCATGCTTTTTCAGGATCTCCGCGATCTCACAGGAAGTGATCTTCGTCTCGGCAGACAGCTTTTGCAAAATCTCTGCCTGCGCGTCAGGCGGGATTCCCGTCCGGCTGGGCGCCATTTTCTTCGTTTCCTGCATCGACACACCTCCAATCTGCAGGCAGGATCTTCTGCTCGATGATATCCGCAATCGTCCGGAATACCTCCGCCAGCTCACGGGATTCCTTCACGGTATCCCGCATTTCCTCCGGGGTCATCCGCGTCCCGTCCGTCCAGCAGCGGACATTTTCCTCGGACGGTGTCAGCAGGACGGCTTTTTCGTATGCCTTGCAGAAAAGCGCCGCGATTTTTCCTTTCCGGTCGATCTCGGCGTCCTGTTTTTTCAGTTCTCTCTTCGCTTTTTCGTATTCCAGCGCTTCAGCAGCTGCCTGTTCCCGCTGCTCTTCCGGCAGGTCCTGAAGCTGCCGGGTCAGGTCATAGCCCTTGTTGATGGACAGTTCCTTCTTATCCAGAGCCTCCTTGATGACCTCCGGGGCGTTCTCGTCGATCTGCATGACCTTGCCCATGGTGACCTCTCCGATGCCAACAGCATCAGCCAGTTCTTTACGGGTATTGACAGCAGTTTCTACTGAAGGAAGGTTTGACAATGTTGTCAAACCTTCCTTCGGACGATAATTCTGCCCACCGGCTACCATATTTGCCCTGGCTTTTGCCTCAATCTCCGGCTTCAGCTTCAGCGCGATTTTGCCCAGCTCCCACTTTTCCAGATTTCTGCGATTTTTCTGTGTGTCCAGCGCCCACTGCTTGGCTTCCAGCAGATCCTCAAAGGAAAATACCGCCATCGTATAGGGCAGGCCATGCTTTTCACACAGCGACTGACGGTTATGCCCATCCACGATCACCATGTCCTCATTGACGATGATGGGGGCGTAACAGCCGTTTCGCAGCAGATCCTCTTCCAGAGCAGCAGACTGCTCCGCGCTCAAAGGCGGGAGCAGTTCGGCCATCTCCGGCAGGATCACAGGGCTGCGTTCTGCGCTGGTGTATGTGATCCCGGTATTTTTCATTAGGCGGCATCCTCACAGACAGTCTCAGCATCCACAGCCTGTGCCGCGTCCTCCGCCTTGCGGGGAGACAGGAACTCCACATCGTTGGCTTTGATGAGAAAACCGGGCTGGCGCTCCGGCTCATTCTCAAAGGTGATGGTCTCGAAATCACCGAACGCCGCCAGCTTGCAGCCCTTCCAAGCAAACTCGGCGCAGCGCTCGGCCAGAGGACCGCGCACCTTGATGGAGATAAAGTCGGTGAGATGATTGCCGGCCTTATCCTTGTAGCGGCGGTCCGAGGCGATCCGCAGGATGGCGTAGGGCTTGCCGGTGGTCTCGTTCATTTTCAGTTCCACATCGTTGGTCAGGTTACCAATAGCAGTGATCTTCAGCATAGTTCAGTTCTCCTTTGCTTTAGTTTGATATTTGGGTGAATGGGATAGAAAAAGCGGCAGACGCTCTGCTTCATGCGCCTGCCGCAGTTTTCATGTGAGTCAATAGCCCGTCTTGGGCAGTGTGGGAATGACAGGTTTTCCGTAGACCGTTGTGACCCAACGGCTGATGCCCTGTACCCAGGTGCCGCCATAAGTGCCGCCGACATCGGCTACATTGACGAAGGAACCTGCGGACAGTCCGGTCACCGCCTTACAGTGAAGGTGCGGTTTCTCTACCTGTGCAAAGCCCGCGGGTGCCTGTCCGAATACGAACATGATCTCTGTCACGCGCTCATTGGATGCCAGCTTCAGCGCCGTGGCCGATGCGGCAAGCGTATAGTTCTTTTGTGTAGACAGATTGTCGGCCAGTGTGCGGTAATCGCCGCCGTTGACGCGGTAGACGATCTTATAAGTACCGGGCCGGTTGTAGGTGCCGGTCACTACGGTATCCAACCGCACCTGTGCCGGCAGCGTGTCGCGCCAGTAGAAATTGCTCAGGCTGACATTGGAGGTGTTGGCGATGCCGGAGAACGCATAACGCACCGGCTGTCCGGCCACGATCTCCTTCGGTCCTGTTTTTGTGATAGCTACGCCGGTACTCAGGCTCTTGTCCTCCACCTCAAAGCGCAGGATCTGACCCTCGTATTCCAGATAGGCAGTCAGCTCCTTGTCGTTGATACCATAATGCTCCGGCGCCTTGATCTCTCGCACAAAGTAGCGGGACAGGGGCAGTTGCTTGGAAACAGCCAGTCCTCGGCTGTTAGAGCGAATGGTATCGACCACATTGCCTGCTTTGTCAGTGATCTCAAAGACTGCGCCCTCCAGCAGTGTCCCGGCTGGCAGGCCGTTGGTGGGATTATAGTCGGCAGACTTTTTCACGATCTGGATCTGGCCTGTGATGGGCGTGTTCTTCCATGTGATCGTAGAAGTGCCGCCGTATTCCACATAGAAGGTTTTGACTGTGGTATCCAGCACATAACCGTCCGCCGCCTGGATTTCCCGCACCAGGTACTTTCCGTCCGTCAGCGTCTTGTCGATGTAGACATAGCCGTTCTGGTCGGAGGTGTACTGGCCGATGGGGTTGCCATTACTGTCCGAAACGAGGAAGGTCACGCCGTAAATGCCCTTGCCGGTCACGCTGTCGATCTTGTGGATGAGCATGGAGCTGGCCTGCGTGTTTTCAACGGTCAGCGAGGTCGTCTTTCCGGCTTTCACCTCAAAATTGTGGGGTGTCGTATCCAGCAGATAGCCTTTAGCCGCTTTCAGCTCCGTGGCGGTGTACCAGCCGTCCGCAAGCTGCGGGAGCGTGATAACGCCGTTGCTGTCGGTGGTGTAGGTGCCGATGCGCTCGCCGTTCATCTTAGCGATCTCAAACTGCACACCCTTGATGCGCTCACCGCTGTCCGCGTCCACCTTGATGATCTGACCGCCGCCGATGGGCGTGTTGGTAAAGGTCAGCGTCTGCGTGTCGTTGCGGTCTACCTTTACAGTCTGCGAGGTGCTGTCCAGCACATAACCGTCCGGTGCTTTGACCTCCGTTACCACATAAGTATCCGGTTTGAGGTCCACCAGCTTGATCTGGCCGTTGCTATCCGTGGTGTAAATGCCATTAGAAGTGACCGTGCCGCCGTAGTTTCCGACAAACGAACCATCTGAGGTCGTGATCTTGAACTGTGCGCCGGGAAGCGGCTGCTTGGTTACGCTGTCGATTTTCGCAATGATGAGATTTCCATGTTTGCCGTTGGAAAACTCCACCGTCACCACATCCTGCTCCTTACCGGAGAGATAGACGGTCTGCGGCGTGTCGTCGATCTCATAGCCTGTGGGGGCTTTCGTTTCCTCAACGACATAGGTTCCGGCCTTCAGCCCGGTAATGACGATGGTGCCGTTGGCCGAGGTGGTGTATTCTCCGATGACCGTGCCGCCGGTGCCGGAGGTTCCGCCCAGATAGCGCACACGGAACTTCGCGCCTTGCAGCATGGCTCCGCTGGCCGCGTCCACCTTTTTGATGATGAGCGCTGAAAGGGGCGTGTTCTCAAAGGTCAGCACTTTGCCGGTGCCTGCCTGAATGAAACAGTCCTGCGTGGCCGGGTCTTTGATGGCGTAGCCCGCTGCCGGTTCCACTTCGGTCACACGATACCAGCCGTCGCGCAGCTTGGTGATCTTGATTTGACCGTTTTCGTCGGTGAAATAAGTGCCGAGGTCGTTCAGTTCTCCGGTGAAGCTGTTGTTGCTGGCATAGGTGATGCGGAACTTTGCGCCCTTGATAGGGTCTTTTGTGACGCTGTCCACCTTGTTGATGGTCAGGGTAGGTTTGGGATAATTGCGGAAACGCACCGTTCCCGTTTTATTGGGAACGAGGGTGATGGTCTGCGGTTCGCCGTCCAACAGATAGCCGTCCGGCACACTGGTTTCACGCACCACATACACACCGGGGTCAAGGGCGGTGAGCAGAGCCTCGCCGTTGGCGTCGGTCTTGACGGTGGTGAGCGTGCTGCTGTCTGCCTTGTTGACGGTGAAAGTTACACCAGAGATTGGTGCGCCGGTCATAGGGAACCGCACGGTGGCCTGCCTTCTTATTCTTTATTCTTTTTTAAGCCTCGGTGTTCGAACCACACCAAACCATAAATTCGGCAGGGCGCATCTTAAAAATGTCGCCTCTCGCGGGGTAAAACTGAAATTTTGAAAAATTGAGTTTTTGCAACTTTTTCATTCTAAAAGTGGCGCATTATATGTGAAAACGCCGCACTTTCGTGCGGCGTTTTCGGCGTTGCATCTTTCATCAACACATTTTGGAGCTGCTGGGCGGATTCGAACCGCCGACCTCATCCTTACCAAGGCACATCTAAGGAACCTCTGAATAAAAGCCTTTATCCTGTTTCTACTCAATGTATTAGCCGCCATTTGCGCTTGGTTAAGGTGATTTCAGTGCAAAATAGCCATTATTTATCTGCT